>JAGTUW010000019.1 GCA_018224345.1 Bacteroidota bacterium | reverse complement strand
CGCAATACACTTCCACGCTGCGATCGGGGTGGACACGATAGATATGTCCGCCGTAGGGATCGAGCGAAGCTCCGGCCACATACATGGTGCCGTCTTCGGTGCCCTTGACGTCGAGGCAGTCCTCGTCGAAGGGAATATGTACCTGGCGGAAATGCGGGTCGTCGGCCCGGTAATAGGCAATCGAGCGTCGCAGTCCCACCACGCAGGCAAAGCGTGCATCTTCCGTCACCCAGGTGGCACGCACACCGCTGCCGAAACGGAAACCGTCATACCAATGTGTGATCCAGCGTGCTCCGTCCCACTGAAACGGCCCGCCTCCACTGACCCAGATGTTGTCGGCATTGCGTGCGAAAGCGTCATGCATTTCATGCCATGACTGTAAACCGGAACTGTTGAAACCATGAAAGGTCCATTCCCTGCCATTCCAATGCGCAACATTGCCTACAGGTGTGCCATACGGGCGACCAAGGGAATCATAGGGGAAAAATTGCCCCGTCACCCAAAGATTATCCGGTGAAATCACGGCGATTGAATTAATCGCTGAGAAAGGGGCAGCCACCGTATCAAAACTCCACACAAAATCGTGGCTGGTGGTATCCCGGATATGCGTGTCGTTGCCCGGATCGACAGGAAGGGCGTCGTCACCGCAGGAGACGAGCAGCATGCTGCCGAGGAGCAGGAAGAGGCCGAAAAGAAGGATGCGAAACGGTGTCATGTTGTTATCCGATGGTTGTGTTGTTTCCCTGGAGTGGACGACCCTGGCGTCCGTCAATGTCGAATCTGCCGTGCAAAGAGCGCTGCGCGGCCTCAGAGCTGCGCGTCCTCAGAGCTGCCGGCCGTGGGTGACGGCGAAATACTGTCCCGTCCCGAAGCGCTGTCCTCACGGTATCATGCAGAAAAACCACCGTGAAGGAGAGGTCCCCTGTCTCTCCTTCCGGTGGTGTGCCTCGCCACATCGCTGACGCGCACAATCCGGCGCTCGAGCCGCCGGCAGCCGCGGTGCCGCTCCCTGCAACGCCTCTTCCCTGAGGACGTCCGGCGGTCCGCGTGTGCCGCATCGCGTCATGTGGGTAACGTTCACCGCCTGTTCCCGTGGACCGCTGCTCCCTGTCTTTGCCTGTTCCCTCACCGAAAAGCAGCAACGGTGATTTGACGGTCTTCCCCGAGGCGACGACATCCCCGTGCGTCGCAAGACCATCCCGGCATTGTGCGGTCCACGGGAACGTCCCTGTGGCGGCTACATATCCGTCGTGTCCGTGCATCGCAGGCGCGGCAGGCATTCCCCGATCCCGGCCCGGCGTACATCCGACATCCCCGCTTCCCTGCGTACCCGATCTGCCGGCATCACTTGTGTTGCACTGCACCTGCGAACATGTATGTACTGAATTCATCATTGACTCTGTAATGTCTTGAATACTGTCATCTTCCGCAGCAAGAATAAGCATACAATTCCCTATAGTCAAGTAAAAAATTACTGTTTTATTTGCGGATAATTCACCTCTGGGAGGTCCACATACCCTACATCGCTGATATATTACGAATTAAACAGGGAGAAGAGTACATACATGAGAAAAATAAAATTTTTAATTCTGTTTAATTTCTGTGTGCGAAAGTGAAAATTTCCCTTTTTCGCCGCCGTTGAACGGCCGCAACAGGGAAATCGCTACATCGTGCGTGGGGGTGGAGAGGGATGCCGGTGCTTATACAAAACTGCCGTTCATATTGCAGGCCACTGAGGAGATACGGAAGCGAGCCGGGGGCAGGATGTTCGAGGACGCACATTTCTCGATTTCGCAATCCTATCAGTTGCAAGCAGTTTGGATACCGGATCGCTTTGCGTCATGCAGAACATCAGCAATCTGTCGCACAGAGCGTACGCATGGCAGTTCCGGTGAATTATAATCGATGGCCTGCACCAGACAACGAGATCATTGGCGTACCACAGCAGTCTGACCTTCGCCCGGATTACGCGGTTGGAAGATTATCAATTTGAATCCATGCGGTGGCGGGGGATAAACAGTACCTTGACCGGAGTGAAATCATTTCGTATTATTACGAAATACAGATACATGTCGCTGCGGACAAACTACCGCGATATGTGGAGACAGGAAAGGAAAGGTGATATCATGACGGAGATACTCGTACTCGGACCGGGATGCCCGAAATGTCTGCGCCTCGAGGAGATGTGCCGTGAGACGGTGGAGAAGCTCGGCGCGGAGGCCCGCGTGGTCAAGGTGACGGATGCGGAAGCCTTTATCGATCACGGCGTCTGGCTGACCCCGGCCCTGATCATCAACGGGACACTGAAGGTACAGGGGAAACTGCCCGTACCGGCGACCCTCGAGCAATGGATACGGAACGCGTCCCCGGCATGAGACCCTCTTTCCGTGAACAAGTCGCCCGCTCAAGGAGTACAACGGGTTCGTTCTCCGAGGGTTCATTCGCTTGCTTCAGGTGTAACTTTCCAGCTCCGGAGTGTTTTACTCGGAAGCATACACACACAACAGACACAGAATCATGAAATACTTCTTTCTCTTACCGCTCGCACTTGCACTGACCTCTTATTCGCATGCACAGCAGATACAGTATGACACGATGCTCCGCGATCTCGGCACGATGCGACAGCTCGAGACCCGCGAGGCCACGTTCACGGTGTACAATACCGGCAGGGATACAGTCCGCCTCGGTGATCTCAGAGCCGGATGCGGTTGCACGCAGGCGAACCTCAGCACATCGATACTCCCACCCGGTGATTCGGCACGTATCAGCGTGATGTTCGAAGCCGGCCCGTATATGCTCGGCGAAGTACGCAAAAGCGTCCAACTCGGTGTGCTCGATAACAACAGCGAGCAGCAGATCGAAACGCTGCGCATTCGTGCCACTATCGTCGGCGATGTCGCTTTCGAACCCGCACGCATCAGCTTCCGCATCACGGAAGGCGAAACGGCGCGCGTCACCGTGACATTGCAATCGCACAGTGAGGAAGCGGTCAGCATCACGGCAATTCACCCGGAACTGACTGCTTTCAATAACAGCGGCGGAGAGACAGGACGCATGCGCAGCGAGAAATTCACCGATCTCGAAACGTCTCTTTCCACCGATGTCCTTCAGCCGGGAGAAACGGGCAGCCTGGATGTAGTTTTCCGTCCGCAGGAGAGAGGACAGATCAACGGCTTTCTCCGCGTCATCGCCAGCGATTCGGAAATCCGTGTCCCCGTCGTCGGCGTCGTGCTCGGAAAGCAATAACCTTCGCGCAATACACGCATTCATTGCACTTTTTTCATCCATCAACAGCAGGATGACCCCATGAATCTTCGCATTGTCTTTCTCCTTGCCTTCTTCCTCGTCGCAGGCAACACATTTCCCCCGCTGTTCGCGCAGGAAGCACACAAGGAATGTTTCCGCATCGTCGGCTCCACATCGCATGACTTCGGAGAAATCGAACAAACCGATACCGTAGAACACACCTTCGTTTTCGAAAACACCTGCGATGAGGATGTGGAGATTGCCTATGCGCGCGCTTCCTGCGGTTGCACGGCCGCGGTGATCTCCGACAAACTGCTCGCTCCAGGCGAACAGGCCAGAATTCATGTGAAATTCACCCCGACGCGTGGGTCCAGAGGACGCGTCTCCAAAGTCATCCGGGTGTTTCTTGAGGGAGAGGAGAAGGAGCATTCCATGTTGCGCATCATCGCGACAGTACGGACAGATATTGACATTCAACCTTCCTATATTCAGCTCAAAGACCTGACTGTCGGCGAACGGGTATCGACAAAGTCGACGATCACGAATACCTCGGACAAGGAGATTTTCGTGGAAACCACCGGCGTCAACTTCCTCGCCTATGTGACGGACAGCGAAACCGGCGGACAGTTGACGAAACAGATGGACGGTGGCACGGTCACGCCGACGGAAATGCGCCTGGTGCCAGGCGAACAACAGGATTTCATCATCGAAGTCACACCAATGGCTCCGGGACAGTTTAATGGTTCGGTCGGACTTAAAATCGGCCAGAGCGCAGCTGTCATCTATGTATTCGGCGTCGTCAAAGGGATGGAAGCACAACAGGAATAACGTATCGTGCGACATGCACCACAACAGCGGCATGATCACGACAGGCATACAGGACTGCAAGCAACCATGTGCATACTCATACGTCGCCTCTCTCCCCTTTTTCTCATCGTTCTGCTGACGATGAGCGCTTCCGGCCAGAGACAGCGTGATGCCTGTCTGACCGTCGAGGGCGGATCGACGCATTCGCTGGGGAGCATTCATCATCGCGACCGGCCGGAACATGACTTCATCCTGCGCAACAACTGCGCGGATACCGTGTTCGTGACGAAGGTGCAGGCAGGATGCAGTTGCACGCCGACGAGCATATCAACGAACAGCATCGCACCGGGAGAAACAGCCAGACTCAGTGTCCGCTTCGTCGCGCCGCGTTCCACGGTCGGACGCATCAACAAGGCGGTTTCCGTCTACACCGAGGGCGACAGCAGGCGGCAATACGTTCTCCGCATGGAAGCAGATATCCAGTCCTTTTTCTCCGTATCACCGGATCCTGTCGAGCCCGGAGCAATGACGCTGCACAATACCGCGACAGCCACCGTGCGGCTGACGAATATCTCCGGGGAGCAGCAGCAGATCACGGACGTCGAGGGGGCGCTGTCCGTGGAATATCGTGGCGCTGACGGCAGTTCACATCCGCAGATGCTCCCAATTGACAAGGTGGAAGTGACACCGAAGGAATTCACACTTGCGCCACAGGAAACACAGGAAATTCGCGTTCAATTCGTTCCCCGCCACGAAGGACAGTTGCGGGGAAGTCTGCGCATGCATGGCCACGACGAAACACGGCAGGTCGAATTCACCGGCACGATCTCCCGTCCGTAATACCCGGCCCCTCTATTAACTCACATTTTCTCAACATTCTATACTCACATATACCATGGCAACACCGGAGCAACTCAAAGACATCGTCAAGGATAAATACACTGTCATCGCCGAACAGCCACTCGATGAAAACGCCGCATCCTGCTGTGGCACCACCGCCTGTTGCGGGGACGGAACCTACACGATCATGTCGGACGATTATACAGGCAGGGAGGGCTATATCGCCGAGGCGGATCTCGGACTCGGTTGCGGCATTCCCACTGATCACGCAGGCATACAGCCGGGGATGACTGTGCTGGACCTCGGCAGCGGCGCGGGAAACGACGTGTTCATCGCAGCGCGGGAAGTCGGTTCTGATGGCCTTGTTATCGGCGTGGACATGACGGAAGCGATGATTGCGAAAGCCGAAGAAAACAAACACAAGCTCGGGATTTCACATGTGGACTTCCGCCGGGGAGAAATCGAGGCCTTGCCTGTTGACAGCAATTCGGTCGATGTGGTCGTCTCGAACTGCGTGCTGAACCTCGTCCCTGACAAGGCCGCAGCTTTTGCGGAAATTCTGCGCGTCCTCAAACCCGGTGGCAGTTTCACGGTTTCCGATATCGTCGTCGAGGGAGAGATGCCCGATGCACTGCGCTCTGTCGCGACGATGTATGCCGGCTGCGTTTCCGGAGCGGAACGTCAGGAACGCTATCTGGAGATCATTGACAATACCGGCTTCGTGGATGTGACTGTTCCGAAGCGCAAGGACATTGTCATTCCGGCAGAAATTCTGGAGAAAGAACTGGCGGAGCTCCCCCCGGAACAACGCACCATGGGAGGCGCGCGTCTTCTCAGCGTCACGGTACGTGCCTTCAAACCCGCCGGTTGATTGTATGCGCACACTCCTCCTGCCCGTCACACTACTCTTTCTCCTGCTGCATGCTTCCTGTGGGGGGAGGGGTGACGAAGCCGCGCATGAAACGCCGTCGGCATCGATCATCACCGAACTCGATATGAAGAGCTTCGGGTCCTTCCTCGCATCGGGAACGACGACGATAGTGCAGTTCGGCGGAAAGCGCTGCCTGCCCTGCATGGAAATGCGCAGCATACTAACGGAGATCGGAATGGAACACCCGGACGTCCGCATCGGGATCGTCTTCTGGGAAGACTCCCCGGAATTGTTTGCGGAGTGGAATATCACTGTCATTCCCGCCCGGATCATGTTCGATGAAGCCGGCAACGAACACTCGCGGCACAGGGGAACGTCATCGAAGGATGAGATTCTCGCTGAATTGCAACATCTGAGATTGCAGAAGTAAAACGGCCCGCCACATATGGGCGCCACTGTCCTTCCCTGCCTGACAAAATGATTGTATGACACATCCGTGCCTCCCCCCTCGTTGCAGCCGGGCAGTTATTTCCCGGGCAGCAGAGTGAGGTTGCGTCCTGCCAGCAACGAGTCGATTTCCTCTTCCGGATAAAAGCCCTCATGTCTGTGAAACTCCACCCCATCCTCATCGAGAAACACCTGGGTGGGCATGACACGGATGCGGTATATATCCGCTTCCGGCTTGTCCTTTATCACATCCAGGAAAAGCACCGTCAATTGGTCCGGGCCGTATTTATCCGCGAGGGACTCCATGATGGGTTGCATCATGCGGCAGGGTTCGCAATGGATACTACCGATTTCTATAAAGGTGACCGGCGTTCCCGACGGAGTCTGTACCGGAGGTTCGACCGTGTTTCCGTCACAGGCGGAGAGCAGCAGCAACAGGGATACGAGTATGCAGTCAGGGAGTATATATCGTTTCATTGTCCGCACCTTGCCAGATGACAGTAAGTCCAGTGGTAAAATCGTTGGCCAGTTGATGTCCGTTGTAATTCCTGTACAGCGGATAGTCGAGAAACGGCAGGAAGGTCAGTTGCCCGGCACGGATTCCGATCTGTGGAGAAAGGACAAGCGTTCTGCTTCCACTGTCATAAATACGTTCTCCATAGAGAACGTCAGACATACGATAATCATGGCGGATTTCTGTCAACAGCATCAGGTGATCCGACAGCTTCCACAGTCCTGTGACCGAAGAGAGCAGACCCGGACCATAGCGATACTCTGCAGCGTTGTTGCTGTTGAAATCAACACTCTGGTAGAGAAGCAGAAACAATTCGTCCTTAAATACGCTTTTTGCCAGACGCGTATGCATGCCGATGGAGAAAGCCCCCGTTGACGGATTCAGGTGCTGCGGGAGGTATGCCGATGGCTGAGAGAGCGGAATACGGATGTTCCCGCCGATCGTCCATTCCACCGGTGAGGCAACGCGATCGAGCAACAGGAATCTCCCACCGAGAAGCAGATGCGAGAAACCACTGCCGACAATGGTATAGTCCGGAAAATGCTGGAGTTTGCGCGGAAACATGCCAAGTCCCGCCTCGATAGTCAATGCGTCGCTTACACCATAGGCAAGCGAAAGATCCGAATAATGCATGCGATAGTATTCCACCGGGCCCGTTTCCGCCGCATCGGAGCCACGGAGATAGCTGTCACCGTAGCCATAGCTGTATGCCAAACCGGCACGCAGGGTCTGTCCGGAGAGCACACCCATTGCGGCGCTCCCGTAGCCTGCGGCGGCGCCGCCTACCGCCGCTCCGCCCATGCAGGTACATTGTGCATGGACGGACGTGGCAGGAAGACTATACAATACAAACAACAGCAGGACATGGAGCAGAAGGAAAGCGTTCATGGCGCCTGCGTCAGGCGGGCACGACCGCTGTTGTTTATATACTCGATAAGAATGAGGCATTGTCACTATTGAATACCGGAGCGGGTTCACGAAAATTGTTTACATCGTGCCGAATATCATACCGGAGATGGTTGCCATGATAACGACAAGAATAATGAACACGGAGGTTTTCTTTGTTCCCATGACGCTGCGGATGACCAGCATATTGGGCAGCGAGAGCGCGGGGCCGGCAAGCAGCAGTGCCAGCGCCGGGCCTTTTCCCATACCACTGGCCAGGAGGCCCTGCACGATGGGAACTTCCGTCAGTGTGGCGAAATACATGAAGGCGCCGAACACGGAGGCAAAGGCATTCGCACCGAGGGAATTCCCACCGACCAGAGCTGCGACCCATTCACCCGGAATGATTCCTTCACCGTCGGCAGTGCCGAGCAGCAGTCCCGCCGCCAGCACACCGGCGCCGAGCAGGGGCATGATCTGCTTGGTGAAATCCCAGGTTGAGAGCAGCCACTCCCGTGGCTCGCCCTGATACATGGCGGTCAACACGACGAGTCCGGCCGTTCCGACCACAAAGGGGATGAGCGGGTTCCCGGGCAGAAGGAAAGCAAGCACCGCGACGGGGACCGCGGCGAGAACGACATGCGGGACCTTCATTCCCAGAACGCGTATCATTGTATAGGCAACGACAAGACCGAAGAAGCCGGTCAGATGCCATTTCCATTCATAGATGAGGGAGAACAGTCCGGCGTCCCCACCGGGCTCGCCCCAATTCGCAAATACCAGCACACCGACCAGCGCAAAGAAATGCAACGCGGTATGCCAGAACGGACGCCCGTCATCCACATCGGGAATATTGAGCTGGGCAGCGGCTTTTTCTCTTTCCTCATGCCGGAAGAAAAAGGCCATCAGCAGACCGATGACAATACTGAACACCACGGCGCCGATGATACGGGCGATACCGAGTTCGACACCGAGAATGCGGGCTGTCAGAATGATGGCGAGGATGTTGATGGCTGGACCTGAATACAGGAACGCGATCGCGGGACCGAGGCCGGCGCCGCGTTTGTGTATGCTGGAGAACAGCGGAAGTATGGTACAGGAGCAGACCGCCAGCACCGTTCCGGAGACGGAAGCGATGAGATAGGATTTCCATTTGACGGCATTCGCCCCGAAATATTTGATCACCGAAGCCTGACTGACAAAAACTGCGATGACACCGGCGATGAAGAAGGCCGGGATCAGGCAGAGCAGCACATGTTCATGCGCATACCAGCGAAGCAGTTCGAAGGACTCGAGCAGCGCGTTGTCAAAGCGCGCTGTTCCCACTGGCATGAACCATGCGGCGAGGAAAAACGCCGCCATCCATGCGAATATTTTGAATTCTCTTTTATAATCCATTATACCGTACGCCTTTCAAGAATAAGCCTTATCTACACAAGCTGATGTCTCAGAAATACAGTGAGTAGATCAGATAGATACCGGTGAGAATGAACAGCACGGCGACGACACGGCGGAACCAGCGCTCGAAACTTCTGATCCGGTTATAGAAGGAGCCGATGCCGCTGACGGTATAGGCGATCAGCCAGGCCGCGATGATCACCGGGAGGCCTGTCGCCACGGCAAACACTGCGGGCAGATAGAGGCCGCTGGCGCTCGCTACGCTCATCGGAATCAGCATGACAAAATACAGTACGCCACTGTACGGACAGAACGCCAGGGCGAAAATCATACCCAGGAAGAGCGAGCCCCAGGCCCCCGATCCGCTGCGTTCCCCCGCCGCGGCGGTGAAACGATCGAGAATGGAGAAGCGCATCGGGATGACGTCCAGCATGAACACACCGATGATGATCAGCAATGGTCCGAGCAGACGTTCGCCCCACCCCTGGAAAATACGTGAGATATCGAAGGTCTCGGCGCCGAGGAAAATGATCACCCCCAGCGCGGTATAGGAGATGACACGCCCCAGTGTATAGAGCAGACCGTTGACGAAAACTGCCTTGCGGTCTTCCAGATTGCGACTGATAAAACCGATCGCAGTGATATTGGTTGCGAGCGGACAGGGACTGATGGATGTCATCAGTCCCAGAACAAACGCGGTCAGTATCGGAATATCCGTCGAATCGAGAAACTGATGAAGAAACTCCATGCTACGCTTTGTCCATGGTCTTGATCGTCGCGATCAGTATGGACTGCAGTTTGCCGGGATCACGCATGATAAACTGAAACGCCGTGGCCGTCAGATCCTCGGCTTTCTCGCCTTTGCAGATCACGAGTCTTGAACCGCCGACTTTATGTTTTCTCGCCAGTGCCTGGTTTTCCTTCTTCTCGATGTTGACGGATTGGAAGACGACATGGTTGTTGTCGCCGAATTCTTCCTTCACCGTATTCCTTGCGAGTTTTTCGATATTGACACAGGTTATGCAACGGCGCGCGGTATGGAAGTAATAGACAATGATATCGCCCTTCTCCGGTGCGGAGGCGGCGAGATATTCGGTTGTCGTCATGTTTCCCTGATGGGGAGAGAAAAACAGCGGAATGATAAAGGCAAACAAGATGCTCAGATGTGTCATTGTGATACTCCTTACGTTGAAACGTGATATTGCAAACGGTATGGTCTCTTCTGCCGGTCCGGGGTGCACCCCTTACTGCAGGAGTTGTTCAATTTCCTGCTCGTTCGGGACGCGTCCTTTGAGGACGACTTTCCCGTCAACCACCAGGGCGGGTGTGGCCATGACACCATAGGTCATGATATCCATGATATCGTCGACCTTACTGACTGTTGCGGGGAGTTGCAGGCGTTCCACCACCGTGCGCACGCTTTTTTCCAGCGTGACACATTTGGCGCAACCGGGTCCGAGAATTTTGATATCCATGATGTTTATCTCCTGATTCTGTAAGTAGTTGACTGATATGTGCGGGTGTGGGTTCATCCCCGGATTCATACAGGGTCGGCATTCAGAAAGCGCAGGATGAGTGCTTCCATTTCCTGCCAGCGCTCTCTGTTGATGCAGTACCTGATTTTCGGCGGATTGATTTCCCCCTGTATCAGTCCCGCCTGTTTCAATTCCTTGAGATGCTGGGAAAGCGTGCTGCGGGCGATGGGGAGTTCTTCCGCCAGATCACCGCTGTAGCAGCAGGATTGCCGGTTCAGTAATTCGAGTATATGGAGACGGATGGGGTGCGAGAGGGCTTTGAGCAGCCGTGCCAGGTCCGCATTCCGTGAGATGTCCACAGTTTCCGTCGCTTCCCTCACCAGATCTATCGTATTCATGCCATTTCTTCTTTTCTCTGTAACAGGTCTTTCATCCTTGGAAATGGAGTGGCGCTTTCATTGCTTTCAACCGCCGCGAAGCATGACTGCTTCGTATTTCGTAAACATACGAAATGGATTGAAGGGACGCAAGTCCGAAAATAGCCCCCTTCCACCGCTTCCCTTGTGGCACTGGCGATGATTTTCAGGATAACTGTACGCATCACCGGCGATCGCGAGGCTTTCTGAGACGAGACAAAGTTTCAGGGCGGTGATCGGGGCTTGCCATGCTTGCGCATACCGCGATATACTTGGGTTGATGATGGATACTCGGGTCCGACAGCAGTGCTGTGCGACAACCAAGAATGCAAAGTTGCCTTCGGAATTCCGGTTTCTCCGGCCATGGTCTTCACCGAAGGTGCACCGGGTTGTTGCAGTCGACGGACGATTTCTTCACGATTCGGATGAGGTCTGCTCATGAGGGGTTGTCACTCCTGTGGCCCATAATGGAACAGGAAGCAGTCATTTTGACGTGAACCGTGGGGAGGCAGGGATGTTGCAGAAAGATAAAAAAAAAACTGTTTTTGCTCTCACTTTTTTGTAAAAACAAGGAGTTTCGTCAGGATATACATGTAGAGCGAGACATGAAACCTCTACTTCATCGGGTTGATCCATCCAGAACATTCGGAGAGTGAGATGAGAACTGGTAAAACACTGCATGCAGCGCCTACTGCCAACAGGCGTGCTCGTGTTGCTGATGATCCTTGCCTGGTGTGCTGCATTTGCGTATGCTTCATCCATTTTCATCACGCAACCATACAGTCATCGACGTGACGGTTGGCCTATGTCCAAAATCATTTATTATCAATGGATCATCGGGCTGATAAATAATGTTGAGTTGATCAATTATGATGTTGTCAAGTATACATATCATCCAATCCTTTGAAGGAGTAATGATCGACATTAAACCATACCAGCTCTATTTCCTCATTAAACCATACCCACATTATTAGGAGATATCAAAATGAAAGGATTTTTCGTCATTCTGTTGGTGTTTTTCATCTGTTTGCAAACACACGCCTCAAAACTGATTATTACGTCTAAATCATTAGCAAACCCCGCTCTAGCGATTTTGGCTGTTGATGACTCAAGTGCACACTTGCTCCTTGAAGGAGATCTACTCGACGCTGTAGGCTTGGCTTTGGCTGATTCAAACTTTTCAGGGATGCGCGATACACTTGAGTCGTGGGGCTATCCAATGATGCTGGAGAACTCCATAGGAGTAGAAATGGATTCCTCGGGTGACTATTTTGTTGCCATTGGGTTTAATGCAAATGATCCAGATAGAACAGATCAGCTGTTTTTCATGTCCAAAGCTGATGAGTCTGTCGCCTACACCTCATATTTATCAGGTACTATCAATAGCGATGGTTTACTTGAAAATGTAGAGGAGTACTCAATCACTGATAGTGGGAGATCGAAAGAAAAGAAATCCGATGGTGACAAAGGAGATGGTGGCGGTATGACCTGGAAGGAGTATCTTGCATGTGTGGGAGGCGGATGCGCTGCTGCTGCTGTAGGCTGTGTTGCCAGTAACGGCGGATATTTGGTCTGTCTCGGGTGGTGGTGCGCAGGAGCCGCCGTTGGGTGCGGTGTAATGACACTGATTTCGAATTTATAAATATATGTCAGGAGAGTATGCAATGCTGTTGATGTCTAGGCTTTCACTTCCCAAACGACTTCTAATTGCATTTTCATTTTTGGTGGTCGGTATATCGCTCAACCGTGTACTGGCGCTCGATATTGGAATTGCAGACTGGGCGAAGGTCTTTTTAATGGCCTTTTTTGTAATACATAGTGTTCTGCTCGCATTATTCTTTATCGTTCCGGAAGGGAAATTTATGCCTTCGAGGAATTTCAGAGAACACCTCGGGATAAGTTTTATTATAGCAGTCGTCTGCGCTCTTTCGTTCGTCTTTGTATAATTGTAGCTTCTGTATTGAGCACGGACAAAATCCTAAAGGAGAGAAACATGAAAATACTTTTATTCTTCGTGCTGATGAGTTCAGTTTCCTGGACACAAAATGAGTCATTTTCTATTGCATCACAGTCTACTGATCATGACACTAGTGTTGTTGTCATTGAGTCACAATCGGGATCATTTGCACGTGTTCACGCGATGAGATTGAGCGATAAAGCAGTAGTACGTTTGAACTCATCGGATGAGTATGGAATCAAATGGGAACTTCCAAGGAGATTATTGGATACACAGATTTGTTTATTTGGCGCCCGTGCCGGGCACAAGCATCATACCCCAATCCTTACACTTTCAGTTGCAAGTCTTGCCAGGACTCATCTGACGATAATGCCTCGCAGTTCGAAAATTGCTGTCTATCCCAATCCCGCATCAACCAATGTATTGCAGGTTTCAAAGCTTAAAGTAGATGAACTTGTGACTATCACAGAGCTTCGTACAGGAAAACAGTACATCAGGAGAGCAACAACGGACGGTGTGAGTGTCGAAGGCATTCCAGACGGTGCGTATTTATTGTTTTACCACCAGGATGGCTGTAATTACACAAGCAAGGTAATTTTGCGATAGACGCGATACGGTAGATTAGCACAGTATGTTATTGGTCGGTAGATTTCAGGATAATTGTTGCAAAAATATGATTTCTCTATTACGGTCAAAATACCAACTCGAAACGGATTCCATCGAATGGATGACGTGAGCAATGTACTGTCGGCGATGACTGCTGACAAGAGTATACGAGCCCGATCTGTCACAGGGCTCTTGTCGGCAGCCCACGCCGTCAGTATTCATATCTGCGTCATCCATTCAAGACAGAAATGTCATGTTCTACTGATGACGACACACAAACCTGTGTCGATGGATGGACAATCAGCATCTCTTCGTCCTTCCGTTTGTTGAGATACACTTCGGTGACCAGATCCCGGTTCCGTGTCTGTTGGGTCCAGCGCGCCGGATGAGCAGCTTTTGCGGATTCGTAGAGTCTTCGGCGTGCAGCGAGGACCTTGATGTCATGACCGGCATGCCGCTGAGCCGGTGTGACGAACTTCAATGCGCTGTGACGATGCACATTGTTGTACCATTGCACGAAGGCATGCACCCAACCCCGTGCCTTCTCGATCGAGGCAAACCCGCACTCCGGAAAACCCGGCGGCATGGCCAAACACTGCCGCGGGGAAGCCGGAGCGGAATCAAGCGGTTGTGGAAATCGAAAAGAACAGTATTTTCGAGCGAGATCGCACAGCTCCTTGTCGCACTTCAGTTGCAGATGCCATTTGCGGACCGTTTGGCGCATGGTTTTCATGGCCGCACGGCTCACAGCCGGAGAAAAGTTCACATAGACACGGCCATATTTGTCCACCGCTTTCCGCGGCTGGAACGTGTAGCCGAGGAACGTGAATTGCGCAACGGGGTACGTGTCCTGCCGATTCACATCCTTGCAGTACACGATCCGCGTTTTCTCCGAATGTAGTTCGAGTCCGCACTCGATGAGCCGCTCCGCAAGTTTCCTTAACACCAGCGTGGCCTGCGCTTCACTCTTGCAGTGGATCACACCGTCGTCCGCGTAGCGACAGAATCGCACGCTGCACATCCAACGTTGTAGGCACACATCCAGAGCGTAATGCAGAAACAGGTTCGCCGGCAGTGGGCTCACGACGCCTCCTTGCGGAGTGCCACGTTCGCTTGCTTCCACCCGGCCCTGCTCAACCTCCATCAGCGCCTTCAGCCATCTTTCGATGTACAAAAGGACCCAGGGATTGCTGCAATGTTTTCGTACCGCTCGCAGTAACAGTTCATGATCAATATTGTCGAACAGACCTTTGATGTCGAAATCGACTACCCAGTCATATTCCCAACTCCGTCGTCTCACCAGCGCTACCGCATCCAGTGCCGAACGCCCTGGCCGATAGCCATATGAGTCACGATCGAAAATCGGCTCGAGCATGGGCTCGAGAACCATCTTGACCACCGTTTGTGCTACCCGATCCGCAACTGTCGGCACGCCAAGGATACGTATGCCCCCACTCTTCTTCGGAATTGGCACGGCTTTGACTGGCGGCGGGAAATAGCTGCCAGACGACATCCGATTCCAAAGCTTGTAGAGGTTATCCTTGAGCTTGCGCTCAAACTGCTCGATCGATTCCCGATCAACTCCAGCAGTTCCGCCATTCGCCTTGACTTGCTGGAATGCTTCCCTGACAAGTCGCTTGGGAATGGAAAACGACTTTGTCAATTGCACATGCTCCTCCCGCTTGCGCGGTTGACATGAACGCCTGACTCGATGACGCGATCCCTTCGCTCCATCACCATTACAGTGACTTCAACGCTACTACGAATCGCTCCGTCCCTTGAACGCGCATCGGTACTGTCGGCCTCGCAGAGTATGCTTGTGCCTTTCCCTTGCCATCGCGTTCGAAGCTTCCCGCAGTTCAACGGAAGAGCCTGAACCGAGATCGCGCTGCCTCTATGCCGGACGCCGCATGGCCAATACACAGGTTCTCGCCATACTGATCCCGGGATAACATCAAGGCCCGGTTTTGACGTCGTTTGATGAGTTTCGACACTTGAACGGCAGTTCACGGATATTCGCCTTCTTCGGTTCTCACTTGATGCCTGAACGACACCTTTTCCGCAACGCTCACGACCAGGGCTTTTGACCAAAGCCGCTTGCGGTAGTTTGCAACCTGCTCCTGCAAGCCGATTGCGAGGGGCCATACCCTCATCTCTTACGCCGCTTCTGCGGCACACTGATATCCCGGCACCAGATCTGGTTCAGGGGCCGTGGCCTCGGCCAGTGCATCGTTCTACCGGCGGACATCCGTTGAAATATCCTTGACCATATCTTCCAGCTCGCCGCGACTATGCCCCGGAACAGACCCGTTTGCTTCTTCGATGCCCGAGAGGGCGAGAACACGCCACCCGAGGCGTTCGTCGACGGTGATTCCCTGCTGCTTGCACCAGGTACGGAGCGCATCACCGGCGATCGCGAGGCTTTCTGAGACGAGACAAAGTTTCAGGACGGTGATCGGAGCTTGCCATGCTTGCGCATACCGGGATATCCTTGGGTTGATGTTGGATACCCGGGTCCGACAGCAGTGCTGTGGGACAACCAAGAATGCAAAGTTGCCTTCGGAATTCCGGTTTCTCCGGCCATGGTCTTCACCGAAGGTGCACCGGGTTGTTGCAGTCGGCGGACGATTTCTTCACGATTCGGATGAGGTTCGCTCATGAGAGCTTGTCACTCCTGTGCCCCATAATGGAAAAGGAAGCGGTCATTCTGACCCGAACCGTGGGAAGGCAGAGATGTTGCAGAAAGATAAAAACAGGTTTTCTTTCACTATTTTGTAAAAACAAGGTGTTTCGTCAGGATATACATGTAGAGCGAGACATGAAACCTGTACTTCATCGGGTTGATCCATCCAGAACATTCTGAGAGTCAGATGAGACCCAGTAAAACACTGCATGCAGCGACTACTGCAACAGGCGGGCTCGTGAAGATTATGATCCTTGTCTCGTGTTCTGGATTTGCGTATGCTTCGCAGATATCCTCATCCAATACAGACCATATAAGTGGGGAGCGGCAATTTGTGAGCCACGGAGGGGACAGCACGCAAAGTGGCGGAGATACGACATGGTATGTCACCTATCCTTACTATGAGTACATTCAATACTACATGATCACAGTTCTGTCCGCCAGATAACAATAATGTGAATGTGGAGATTGAAATGAAGAAGCGTCCCATTTTGTTCATAGTGTCAAGCCGAGGAGTACGATCTCATGAAAAGGACTGCGCATTTTATTTCGCTGCTGGTGCTGTTGTGGCCTGTCGTGCTTCCGGCGCAAGCGACAACCGATGTGTATCCCGTTGAAGTCGCTCCCCTGGACAATCAGACCAGACTGAATTCATTTTTCTGGAGATTCGAACAACGTATCAAGGCGCATGACGCGATGCTTGTGCGATGGGCCTTCGACAGCCTCGTCGAAGCAGGCGGGACACCTGATACGGACAGGAATTCAGTGAGGACGGCGATACGGGAGGCGCTTCAACCCGGAGTGTATCCGGATTCCGTATTGATTTCGATGTATGAGAGTCGCGCACCCGGGTATCTGGCTGATTTTCACATTCTTGAAGTCGCGGCGCTCAGCTCCATATCATCAATGGCCACAGGGGATACGATGAGCTGTGTCGTTTCAATCAGCACAGGGCCGAATGATCCCGTGGATCATTGTCTGGTACAGGTGAAAAAAGTGCACGAGAGAGATGGTCAGGCGGCAAGCAGTTTCCGGATCACCCGGTACACGACGGAATTGATACAGGCCATCAGCCGCTATGGCGCAAAATATGCGGTAGTGCATGCCGGCGAAAATAACGGGCTTTTTCCGATGTTGAGGGAGTCTGACTGGGAGGATTACTGGGATTTCATCCGGGATGATGAAAAAGAATGTGTCGAAATTGTGGATGAATACCAGGAGCTGGATGACGGATTGATCCATGTGCCGATAACCGTATGGGCAGGTACGGATACGTATCAGTATGACAAAATCACGATGGCTGTGACGATGGACAAACTGAACTCACCGGTTCTGAATGGAATCAGCGACTTTTTCGTTACGGCGAACAATGACGAAGAATTGCACCGCTTGATAATATCCGATGAAATCTCCAACAGGATATACATAGCGGATCTTTCACTTGGCTATATTACATCGAATCCCGGATACAAGGGCCAGGACAGTTGGGGGTATGATTTCGCCCACCTGGACGGCGCATATTATTACAGTCCTGCGGACGAGATATATACCTATGACAAAGAATATGATAAAATTCAACGTTTCACTGTAAATATGTTCGAGCCGGGAGGAATGACCGGTGGTGACTATATCGATGTGAACATGCCCCTTTTTTCCGGCTTCAACGATTTTGCCGTGCCACATGCACTCTGGCCTGTTCCGGGTGATTTCCCGACCTGGTTCAGGACTGTATTGCTCAGTGTGAAGGAGGGTGGCACTCCATTTCTGGAATACCACATCATGAATCGCCCGTATTCAAAGTCGAATCCGGATATTCGCTATGTCGGTATCGAGACCGCCTGTGGGCAGCACGATTTCCCGTCCGCTCCGGCTATTGGTGTTACGGGTACGATTGCATCGTACGATATCAATCAATATCATCTCGAGCAGGTGGAAATCGTCGCGCTGGGACATGGTGATGAACTGTACATGTGCAAACACGCCCTCGAGGACGCTTACGATACCCTGCAGACTCACTATTTGCAGGCGATCGGTAGCCTGCGATTTCCGAACAGAATGGATTTATTACGGTTCAATACACCCATGGAACGTTTGTTTGATGGTACGGTATTGCTGGCCGACAGTTATGAGAATGCAATACACGTAATAGAGCCAGAGGACGGAAAATATATATGTACACTGACGGAAGGGAATTTTCTCGAAGGAACGGAATTAAAACTCGTCAGAAGCGTGAAATACCTGCCTGGTTCGGATGGGTTAACCGTATTTGACTATGAAGATCTGTATGTTTCCGAGATATGGACGGAAACCAGTGGTTTTTCCAGGTACCTGCTCGGCGGGAAAATCGTGACGGCACGGATAGCCAGGAGCAGCGATGCCGGACACGATCAGATTCTCGCCCGGATATATGGTCGCGCAAAAATCAGGACGCAGCTTGTCCTCGATGACCAGGTGATCTCCGAAAGTGCGACGATAATAGCGAACACGGGAGAATACCTGTTTTCGGTCGTCAATCCGGACAGGTATGATATACGACTGTGGGCCGAAGCGGCAAGCAATGTTGCATACGGCGCATTTGCGCAGGCGCCCCATGGTGTGATGCTCCCGCTGAATGGACCGGAAAAGCGTTTTGTCGAGGAGCGTAACTTCATTCCATCCGGAATCGATGTCGAGATCTGGCCGACGATAACGGAAAACAGGATTACCGCAAGAATTCATACGGAAACGGAACAATTGATCGGTGTTCGAATATACGACATGCTCGGACGTATGGTCTCTGACCAGGGGTCATCCACATTCAGCCAGGGCATATCGTATGTCCATATTTATGCCGGCAGACTGAGTTCGGGCGCATACTTGTTGGCATTTGTCACCGGAGCGGGCACAGAAACAAGAAAAATTATCGTCAGGTGAGATGATGAAGGCACTTTCCATATCGATCGTCGCTGTCAGTATTGCCTTTCTGATTCATGGGTGCACGGGAAGCTCGATGGGAACAGCGTATGATCCTGCTTCATGCACCAATTACCGCGAAAAAGCATTCAAGTTTTTGTATCACACAAATTATTACCTTGATCAAGGGTCATTCGAAAAATATATCTGTGGACAATTCGTGGTGATGAAAGTCAATGTGCAATCGATCGTTGCCATTGGCAGTGAACAGCAGATTGGGACACAGATATGTCCACAAGAGCCGCCAATCTTCTATGATCCTTTGCGGAAATCCAAGTTGGCTTGGAGTACTGATTGCGTAAACAATGGGTGGGATAATCAAAGTCCTTATGATACGCGAAAATGTATGGCTGTATTGGGCTCTCTGGAAAGCAATTGGGTAAGTGGAGATTTGATAGCATCAGCCACGCTGGGCCATGGTTATCCCAAGGGTGTCGCAGCCATATATCATCACGATATACTGAGTTTTCTGAAACAAAACGGAATATGTGCAAATTACAAGGAAGCTTTCACCAAGTACATAGCAATGCATGAGATGGGCCATCAATTCGAGTGCAGTCATGATCCACCGCCTGCTTCGTGCAGTCATACCTGTTTCATGCATGTCCCGGGTATATTGTATACTTCATATTTCGAGAATGAGGATCCAAAACTTCAATGGTGCCAGGAGCATGGTGAAACAGTATGTCAGTATTGACAATTATCAGGAGTATGTTCATGAAGTCATTGTATCTTGTTTCGCTCTTCGTCGCACTGCTACCTTTGCACGGACTGGCAATGACGACTGGGGAAAATAATCACGTGACTGTGGAGATACGGCCATGGGCCCAATCATTCTCCCATTATGACAGACCTTCATTTGTGATTACAGTGCAGAATCACGGCGAAGAGGATATTGTGCTTGCTCTGGACAAAAAGAATGTAAATGTAGTCTATTTTTCTTCAGACGGAAAGGAACGGTACAAATCGCTCTTTGAAGATTTAGATTTCGGTAATCCACATGGAAAGACCAAAGTAAGAGGGAAGAATAGCATACAAATTCATTATGCGGATCTTATATCCGGTTCGGTTATCGAAGAATCGAGAGGAACTTTTCTTGACCCGGGTGTGTACAGGGTCAGGTTGTTTGTGAATATCAGGGAAGGGCTGGAAGAGATAGTGGAGAAGTCCGCTGAATGTTACGTCAGCATCAGAAGAGGCAGCGAGGAGGAGTTGATGCAACTCAGGACAATTATGGAATTGAGAAAGGGATGTAACAGATGTCCGTTCGTGGACAGGCTCAAATCTGCGTTTGCTGAGGGTTGTGCAATAAATGGTCGACAACTCTATTATATAGTATCATGGATTGCCTCAAGTCGGAGTATGCAGCAGGATAAGCAATATTTCAGAAGCGCAATCGCCTATATGAATGAAACAGGTTACCTGCCGGGTGTGGATCTATTGGAGGGGCTTGTTCAGGGAAGAAGGATAGCGTCCGGCAGTTATGACCTGGATGAATAGCTGACGAATTCGCTGCGCCTCGCTACAAGCCGCTTGGTTGAGAAGTTCTCCTCATTCGAAGTCTGCAGTCCCATTCGGTCCCAATAACTGACAGCAGATTCTGGAGGGATATCGAAGTCATGGGCCCTTCCGGGAACGTTTCGGGGATGGAAGTGCGTCTCGTATTATGGTAGAAGCATGTAAAATCGGTATGAAAAGCAATCAAGCCCGTACCACCCCTCTCTCGAATCCCACTACCGTGTACTTCCTGGCTTTCTTCGCACCAGGAATTGAACCTCCGGATGTATTCAGCCCCAACGTGGCGTAATCGACCAGGGGCAACTCCCCTGGCTATATGAATCTCGTCCCTTCGGGGCTGATGAAATCATCCATGGACATCTCCCGGAGATCAAGAACGCTGCTCCCGGCGATCAAGAACTCCCGGAGATCAAGAGCACGACGCGAGGATTCCGAAACCTCAACAATTACCGGACTGCGATATTGTTCCATTGCGACTGACTCGCCATGAGTTACGGAAATACTGATCTATTCCACAGACTTTCCGGACAGGTCTGCCGATCAACTGTCCTTGTACCGCTATCGCTTTATCTCGCGGCAGTGGTCTGGATGCTGTCGGTTTTACCTCCTTTACGCGATGTTTCAATCGGACGATCTCCGGGATACCGAACACTTTCGTTTTCCGCCGTGCCTTTGCGGATAGTTCCGACGATTCTCCGCGAGTTATGCATTGCAACGGGCAACCAGCACCAGATGCGCTCCCGGGTGGACCCGGACGGGCGTGACGTAGTCGAGTCCAGAGTGCAGATGTTCGGTGTTGTACCACTCGATAAACGCAGCACAGTATTCGCGTGCTGCTGAAAGGGATCGAAACCAGTCCGGATAGGCCACCCGAACCTTGAACGTGGCAAACAGGCTCCCCACACAGGCGTTGCACGTGTGCGGTCGCCCATGGCTCGCCGTCACCGCTCGCCGGGGCTACTTTCGTGTCGGTGAATACCGTACTTTTACCTTGAATGGTATCCGACGCAGCACCTATCGAGAGGACATTATGGAACTCGACGTCTTCTTCCTTTCCCGCTTTCAATTCGCCCTTACCATCATGTTTCACTACCTGTTTCCGCCGCTGTCCATTGGCCTGGGTGTGATCATGGTGATTACCGAGGGCATGTACATCAGGACGAAGAAACGCGAATACGAGATCATGGCGCGTTTCTGGACAAAGATTTTCGCAGTGATTTTCGCACTGGGCGTGGCTTCCGGCATAGTGATGGAGTTTCAGTTCGGGACGAACTGGGCGACATATTCTCGCTATGTGGGCGATGTCTTCGGTTCCCCTCTTGCCGCTGAAGGAATTTTCGCTTTCTTTCTCGAATCTGGTTTTCTGGCGATACTCGTCTTCGGCTGGGATCGGGTCTCACCGAGAGTGCATTTCTTTTCCACCATCATGGTGTCGCTCGGGTCGATCTTCTCTGCGATCTGGATTATCGTCGCCAACAGTTGGATGCATACGCCGACGGGTTTTCATATCGTCGGCGAGGGCATGTCGGCGCGGGCGGAGATCACCGATTTCTGGGCAATGGTGTTCAATCCTTCGACCGTCGATCGCCTCGTGCACACACTGATCGGCGCTTTCATTCTCGGTGCGTTTTTCGTGATGAGCGTCACGGCCTGGTACATTCTCCACGGCCGGCATAGCGCACTCGCAAAACAGTCATTCACCATCGCTCTTGTCCTGGGCACCGTCGCTTCCCTGGCGGCACTGGTCAGCGGACATACTCAGGCAAACACCGTTGCAGTCACACAGCCGGCGAAGCTCGCGACGTTCGAGGGACATTTCCACAGTGGCGCCGGGGATCTCTGGCTGTTCGGCATTCCCGATGCACAAGAAGAAAGGGTGAAATACGGTCTTGCGATTCCGGGGGGACTCAGCTTTCTCCTTCACAACAACTTCAGTGCGCCGGTGACCGGACTCGATCAGTTCGCACCGGAAGACCGGCCGCCGTTGCATATCCCCTTCCAGGCATATCACCTCATGGTGGCGCTCGGCATGTATTTCATCGCGCTGACCCTGTTGGCCTCCTTCCTTCGATGGCGGGGAACGCTGTTCGGAAAACGCTGGCTGTTGTGGGTGTTCGTGTTTTCGGTTATCGGTCCCTGGCTCGCAAATCATGGCGGCTGGGTCGCTGCGGAAGTCGGGCGGCAACCCTGGATTGTCTATGGCCTGCTGCGCACCAGCGACGCACTGTCCAAAGCCGTGGTAGCCGGAGAGGTTCTGGCATCGATTATCATGTTCATCATCATATATCTTTTTCTTCTCGCCGTCTGGATTTACGTCATGCATGAGAAGATCAAACATGGCCCTGACGATACCGAACCCGCTCACGAGAAAACCGAAGGTGGATTGCTCGATTCGATGTCGGCGCTGGCCGACCACAGCGGACCTTCACTGACAGACGCACGCGATGAAAAGGAGGGTAACTGACATGGATCTCAACATATTCTGGTTCATCATACTTGCGATACTGCTGACGGGTTATGCCGTTCTCGACGGCTTTGACCTGGGCGTCGGTATCATGCATCTCTTCGTCAGGGAAGACAACGACCGGCGTATTCTCATGAATTCCATCGGTCCGCTTTGGGACGGCAATGAAGTCTGGCTGGTCACTTTCGGCGGTGCGTTGTTCGCTGCCTTCCCGCATGTCTATGCCACCGCCTTTTCAGGTTTTTATCTCCCTTTCATGCTCTTGCTGTTTGCGTTGATTTTCCGCGCGGTTTCCATGGAGTTCCGCAGCAAGCAGGAGCACCGGCTCTGGCGGCAGGGCTGGGATGTTTCTTTCAGTGTCGCGAGTACCCTGGCGACCTTTCTGTTCGGTGTCGCCGTCGGGAACATGATGATCGGCCTCCCGGTCGGGGCCGATATGGAATTCCAGGGCACCGTGCTCGATCTCGTCGGGCCCTTCCCGCTGCTGATCGGGGTCTTTGCTGTCGCGACTTTCGCCATGCACGGATCGATTTATCTGTATTTGAAGACGGAAGGTGATCTGCAGAAGCACATTCACCGATGGATGTGGCGCACCTTCGGGATATTTCTCGTTCTCTACATATTCGTCACCATGGCGACATTGATATTGTTGCCTGGCGCCGTCTCGAATTTCCGTGAGATTCCCTGGGCCTGGGT
>JAGTUW010000018.1 GCA_018224345.1 Bacteroidota bacterium | reverse complement strand
AGACAATCCCGACGGATATGATGTCGGCTCCTGTCTCGTGCACGCTGACAAGCTGAAGGGGAATCTGCTGCTGGTTCATGGCGGCCTCGATGACAATGTGCATCTGCAGAACACGATGAAGTTCATCGATATCCTCATCGAGGAAGGAAAACAATTCGATATGCGGGTTTACCCGAACGGCAATCACGGTGTCGCAGGCGGGATGAAATCACGTTTCGGTCTTTTTCAATATTACATGGACTTCATGAAGAGACATCTGATTGACGGATGATATTTGACCCACGCAGTGTATTTCTCATCGCTTCCGTGATCGCACTGGCCACGACTCCGCAGGTCGCGGCACAGTCCGAGGGTTCCGGAGCGCTGCGACGGTATCCGATTTTCGGGGAGACCTATGAAGATGTAACGCTGCGCGATCAGAAATTACATGGCACCGTGTTTTACATCGTCAGCGGTCATGGCGGTCCGGACAGCGGTGCACGCGGGGAACGTGACGGCGTGACCCTCTGCGAGGATGAATACGCATACGATATCGGACTGCGACTCACCCGCCGCCTGCTCGAACATGATGCAAAAGTGTATGTCATTGTGCGGGATCCCGACGACGGGATCCGTGACGACAGTTTGCTGATATGTGACAGTGATGAAATCGTCTGGGGGGATGAAGAAATTCCGCTCGGACACCTCGATCGGCTCAAACAGCGCAGCGACATCATCAACCGCCTGGCACGTGCAAACCGCTACGCCCGGTATCAACGCATTATCGAATTGCATATCGACAGCAGGCAGGAAGGTGACCGTGTGGATGTTTTTTTCTACCATCACAGTGTCAGTCCCGCCTCTCGCCGCACTGCGCTGATACTGCAATCGACGATAGAGAAAAAGTATCGGGCCAATCAGCCCTGGCGCGGGTACAAGGGGACAGTCGCATCGCGTGACGGACTGTACATGCTGCGGATGACGCGTCCGCGTGCCGTGTACATCGAACTCGGCAATATCCAGAATCCCCTCGACCAGCGGCGTTTCATTTCCGTCGACAACCGGCAGGCTCTCGCCAACTGGCTGTGTGAGGGACTGCTCGAAGATTTCCGTCGCTCCCGGTAGCATCGGTCGCCGGCCTTGCGTTCGCCGGTGCAAGCCGAAAAATTCGTATCTTCCGCGTGATGAAAAGCAGACAGCCTCAACATACACCCTGGATGTTACTCGCGGCAGCTCTGTGCCTGCCGCTTGCCGCACAGTTTCTGACACTCCTCTCCCCTGCCGGACGACTCTGGGGTGTCAATGCGCTGCAGTATCTGCCCGACTGGTTTCCACTCGTGTACGTCATTGTTCCCTTCGTCCTCTATGCTGCGTTTCGTGGACTCGAACAACCACGTTTACGTCTGACACTGCTCATCCTGCTCTCGGCCGCTGCCCTGCTCCCATTGCTGATCTGGCCGGTACAGACCTATTTCTACGGGGACGGAGGCTTGCTCATCCCGCAGATACACCGGTTTTCTGCAGGACTCGAATACGATCAGGACCTGCTTCTGAACATGAAATCATCGCCTCTGGCCGGGGCGCTGTTGCTGCTCGCCATGCATACGGCGCCCGCGGCCGGTGAACTGTTTTCTTTTCTGATGCCGGAGGATGCACTCTATCCGTTCCGCTGGGTTTCCTTCCTCTGCCTCGGCATCGTCGTCGGTTATATCGGCTTGGTATTCCGGGGCAATCGCCGGCTCACCCTGTTTCTTGCCGTCGCCGGGACAGCAGGTGCATTGCTGTATGCCGGCTATGTGGAATTCTACACACCTGTGTTTGCCGCGCTGACGATATACCTTCTCGCAGCAGAACGCGCGCTGACCGGCAAAGGATCGATATGGCCGGTGCTCGCCGCTTACCTCGTCACCGTCGCCGCTCATTTCATGAGCATTGCCCTGCTGCCTTCGTTGCTGCTGCTTCTCGCCTGCCGCAGCGAGGCCATCCGTAACCGCCTGCGCATGCTGCGTCACCCCGATCTGCGTCACGGATTGCTGTTAGGAATTGTCGTGATTGCGGGATGGAGTATTGTCTATGTGCTCGCAGGATTTCACGATTCGCCGAGTCGCATCGTTATGCCTCTCGTCCCACAAAGTACGGAAGCAGGGACACAGGCGTATACTCTTTTTGGAGCGCCGCATCTTCTGGACATGCTGAATCTGTTCGCGCTTCTGGCGCCTGCCGCCGCGATCACACTCATCGGTGTGTGGATACTGCATCTGCGACGGAAAGCATTCGGAGATCACATCGATGCCTTCCATGCGGCCAATGTGCTGCTCTTTGGCGGCTTCTCCTTTTTCGCCAATGCCACGCTCGGGCTCGCACGCGACTGGGATCTGCTTGCACCGCTGGGCATCATTCTGTTGCTTGCGGCATTGTCATTCCTGCACCGCCATTACGGGGAACGATCCGCACTCATTCTTGCATTGATCTCCCTGACACTCACACTGCCCTGGCTGCATCTGCATCGCGACGAGGATGCCACCGCGGACCGATTCTCCGATATCATGGAACTGGACACGGAGCGCATCTACGGCGATTATGCATTGAGCGGTTTCGATGCACTGAGAAAGTACCACCATCGCAGAGGCGATGTCACGGCGGAGATCGGGCTGACCCGTCGCATGATCGTAATTCTCGATTATCCACAACATTATCGTGAATTTATTGGCATGGCACAGTTACGACAACGCAGCGATCCCGAATTCACACGTGAACATCACGGCTGGGTACTCGAGCGACTGACCGGGCACGCCCGGCGACTTCGTGCACAGGATGTAGAAGGCGATTACAGTCTTTCGCTTCCTGTCATCGATTCGCTCGCGCAGGCCATAGGGTTTCTTGCCGTCGGCAATGAGACACTCGATGATGTGCGTCCCGGCCTTGCCACGCTGGCGGAACTGACACGGGAAGGACGTCCGTTTCCGGCCATCGACGGTTTGCTGGAGTACCACCGTGGCGCCTGGGCGGTAAGCGCGGATTATTTTCAGCGGGCTGTCGAAGAGGGGTTTCATACCGCAGAGGTGTATCTCTTTTTCGGGAATGCACTTGCGCTCTCCGGGCGGTACTCTGAATCCCTCTCCCGCTTCGAGCAAGGCGTACGCCGTTTCCCCGACAGCGGCATGCTCCGCTTCACGCTGGGGAAATACTATGTACGCGCCGGAATACAGCAGGAGCGCGCTGTCGAGCTGCTGCGCTGGTGCATCGAGCACAATGACCCGCCACAGCACAGCGACGATGCGCGTATGCTGCTCAATACATTGATACAGCGCTGATACCCCAAGAGGCGTGTCCTCTGTGTCCCCTGCCTGTGCCCCGGAGGAGCGAAGCGAAAGCGGGGTGAACTCCGTGGTGCAATTCCATGAAACTCCAGCTTTGTTCGTCGCTTGCCCCATCGAAGCGCGGCGAGGCGGGGTGGTGCCATTTCAGTGGAATGAATGTAATACGCGAACCAGCGATTTCGGAAACAGGTACAACACAAATCGCGACAGTGCCTGATACCGAAGTCGTACGGATACAGACACGTGTCGATGCCGGCCGTGATCTGCTCGACGCGATTCGCGAGGTGCTGACAGCCAACGCGGAACTGTTCGCCCTCTCGCATACCCAGCATCGTGTACAAAGCGCCTTGGGCGTTGAACGTCTCATCGCGACTGCCGGCAGCCTGGGCGCTTCCGAATGCAGAGCTCTCCACGACGATGTCCAACATTACTTCTTCACGAGGCCACTGCACAGCTCATCCCGGTGATTGCGCGTCTGAAAAAGAATGTTCCGATCCTGCTTCAGGACGTGTGTCGTCGATTCGAGCATCGATTGCCACAGCATCGCTATTTCAATAATGGCCAGTTCTTCGAAGTCCAGGATGCCGACGACTTCGAGCCATGGGAAGCCCTGCAATATGCGTCACTTCATGGAGCACGACTTGCCTGCACTTGTCTTCGACAGCAGCTGAGCATATCGCTCCAGCTGAGCATATGGCTCCAGCTGAGCATATGGCTCCAGCTGAGCATATGGCTCCAGCTGAGCATATGGCTCCAGCTGAGCATATCGCTCCGTTGATACGCTTTCACTTCTTTCCCGCATAGAACAGAGTACTTCCTCACCGGAACGGCGAGGTGAAAGGGTTTGTCACGCTTTGCCGAAGTCCACAGTATCCCCCTGAAAATCGCCGGTATTTTCCAATGGAATTGAAAAAGAGCCTCCCCTTGTTGCCACAACGTGATCGACATGAATCACAATTCCGAAATCGCTGTACGCGAACGATTTTGCTTGACTTTTGTTTCTGGTCTGCTATATTCCGGGTAACTATCCGTATACCTCTTATTCAATTCCTGACTGGCGAGAGATGGTTGACGGCGCTTCCGTTCTTTTGAATACAGGTGAAAAAGCAATCAGCTGTTCCCGCATGCGGAACAGTGCGAATACATTCACTGTCACAACCATTACTGGCGATTTGTTAAGGACATGTTGCTGGAATCACTATCTATATTGCGAAATACTCACTGGAATATGCTGAAAGCATAACCGAAGGTATGGCAAAGCGAATGTTGCTTGTGCGCCCCCGCTTGCAGGTGCATTATTGAAAGCAGATTTAGCGGGGGCGACAGTTACTGCGATGAAACTGTCGGAGCAATGGCATCAGTGTTGAATATCGGTTTAACACGGACGAAGTGTATAATAGCTAATACCCCAATGCAAGGAGCTTATGATGATTATTCTGCTGCTGATAGGCGTTGCTTTGCTGGCAATTGGAATTGTGCTTCAGTCAAGATCCGCTTCCGGAAAGAAGATCATTCCCGGTGATTTTGTTGTGTTAGCTGGAGAGCTATTCATCATCATGACTATCGATGATATGTTCGGAATCTCCAAGGCTCTGGCCACTTCGGTAGGGGAGATTCCCGAACTTGTCTGGCTGTCTTTTACCCTGTTGGCCGGGTTGTTGATTCTGGAAACAACAAGAAAACTGATCCTTGGCAGGAAGTATGCAGATCTTTTCCCCTGACCCGGAGAAACACACGTGGTTCGTTCAATAGGTCGATTCGTTATTGATTCAACGTGAGAAACCACCCCGTCGAAGCGCAGCGAGGCGGGGTGGTTTCTCACATTTTGTTTCCTGCTCGCCTCGCCATCATCTGACCAGCACCTTCCGTGTCAGCCGCACCTCCCCGGCACGAACAGAAACGAGGTAGAGACCGGGAGGTACGCGTGCGCCTGTGGCGTCGGTCAGATCCCAGGTCCAGTACGGTGTGGTAGCTGCGAGGCGATGCAGACGGATTTCACGTCCGAGCATGTCGCTGATGCGCAGGTGCAGCGCTTCTTCT
>JAGTUW010000017.1 GCA_018224345.1 Bacteroidota bacterium | reverse complement strand
GACGCCCCGCATCCGCCTCCTGGTGGTAATGATTGGCGATATGCCAGACCACATGCGTCATTTCGCGGATCATCTCACGTTTTCTGTCCATGACAATACTCTCGAAACGCGGGATGACGATCTGAAATAACGCGACAACGAAAAGCACGAGCGTGAGAAATGCGGGGAGCAGAATATTCAGCAGAAATCTTCTGTTGATGAACCATGAGGAATGCCTGGTCATATCACACCTACACAATGGTTTTTCCGGAAGCGAGGGGGATAGCCTCGATCACAAAAGCACGGGTATCAAACACCATGACGCCGTTTGCACGTGTGGTGTTTGCGACGCAGGGACACACGATCCACTGCTGCGTACGTTCGACCTGATAACTGCCGAAGGGATGGAAGCGCAATAATCGTAAGTCCGAACGGGCATACCCCTCGGGGTGGCCGTGTCCTGAACATCCGATCAGACAATCCTGCTCTGTCATGAAACGGAAATGCGGCCACAGCTCCCGCGCCTTCTTCAATGAATCGATGCGGGAGCCGGACAGATCGGGATAATGAAAATGCGAAAAGAAGAAAGGAATATCATCGATGGTCATCACGATATATTCCGGGAGCGAACGAAGGTACTCACTTGATGCGGGAGTCAGAAAGGGAGGGAGTTCGCTGTCCTCATAAAGCCAGATACGATTTTTTGACAGACGCGCACGGACGTCATAATCAAGCTCATACCAGTTCTCCCGATAGGGAAAACCAGCGTTGTATTCCGGGGTACGTCGAACGGCATAGAGATCATGGTTCCCGGCGACAACGGCCACACATTGGTCGCGTACCATTTCCAGACAACGGTTCGCATCTCTCGTCCTTATATATCGCATGAACGGCAACGTAAACCCGACAATGTCACCGAGACAGACGAGCTGATCACATCCGCGACGCTCGAGTTCGGCAATCGCGGCACGCAAACTTTCAACATCCTCGTGTATGTCCGAGAGAAAACCGATCCTCATGCTGCGTACTGCCTCGCTGTCGTGACACAATGGAAGTTGAGACCGGGCCGGAACGCACCGTCACTGCGCATCGACGGTGCAGGACTTATGGTTGGGAAAGAATGTGGCGGCAGTCCGTACCGCCGACTGTATGGATTCAAGATAACACAGTCCGGGACCAGCGGCAACCACTTCCCGTGACGCAGCGGGAGGCAGGCAGGCCTGTGCCCTGTCCCTCGCGTTGTCCACTATTTTTGTTTTCCCTGTTTTCTTTGTAAAATAAATGGTTGTGATGGAATATCATTTGCATATCCCCCTGCCTCCACCGTGAGCCGTCCTTTCCGACAGGCTGCTACGGCTTCTTTCCATTTATATTTCATTCATCATTGCATCGTGACGGTCACAGCGACGTCACACATACTATCGCTTCCGTATCCAATGACCTCACATGAACTCGCGCGCCGACGCACTTTCGGCATCATCAGTCACCCCGACGCGGGGAAAACCACGCTCACCGAAAAGCTGCTCCTGTTCGGCGGGGCGATTCACACCGCCGGAGCTGTCAAAAACAATAAAATACGCAAGACGGCGACATCGGATTTCATGGAGATCGAGAAGCAACGCGGCATCTCCGTTGCGACTTCGGTCATGGGTTTCGAGTACGAGGGTTATAAAATCACCATTCTCGATACACCGGGACACAAGGATTTCGCCGAGGACACCTACCGCACACTGACGGCCGTCGACAGCGTCATTCTGGTCATCGATGCCGCCAAGGGTGTCGAGGAACAGACACGGAAACTGATGGAAGTCTGCCGTATGCGCAGCACGCCGGTGATCGCCTTCATCAACAAACTCGATCGCGAGGGACAGGAGGCATTCACACTCCTCGATGAACTCGAGCGGGAGTTCGGTATTCATGCACGACCGCTGACCTGGCCGATCGGTATGGGAAGAAATTTTCAGGGGGTGTACAACATCTACAAACAGCAGCTCGCGCTGTATTCGCCGAGCAAAACCGAGCTTTCCGATGAAATCGTCCGTATCTCGGCAGACGATCATGCCGCACTCGTCAAACATATCGGTGCTCCTGCGGCAACAAAGCTCCGCGAAGAACTCGACCTCATCGAAGGCATCTACGAACCCTTCGACCGCGACCATTACAGGGACGGGTATCTCGCCCCCGTGTTTTTCGGCAGTGCGTTGAACAATTTCGGTGTGAAGGATCTGCTGGACACCTTCGTCGAAGTCGCCCCCCGCCCCCTTCCCCGGGAAACATCCACGCGCAGTGTCGCTCCGGAGGAGGATCCCTTCACCGGCTTCGTGTTCAAAATCCACGCCAACCTGGATCCGAATCACCGCGCCCGCATCGCCTTCTGCCGGGTCTGCTCCGGCCGTTTCGAACGCGGGAAATTCTATACGCACACACGGCTGAACAAACAGATCCGTTTCACCTCACCGACCTCCTTCATGGCCAATGAACGAAACATCATCGACGAGGCATGGCCCGGAGATGTCATCGGCCTGCATGACACGGGAAGCTTCAAAATCGGAGATACGCTGACGGAAGGCGAGGCTCTCGCATACAAGGGCATCCCCAGTTTCTCCCCGGAGATCTTCAAGCTCGTCGTCAACCGCGATCCGTTCAAGTCCAAACAACTCGAAAAAGGGATCCGGCAACTCACTGACGAGGGTGTTGCACAGCTCTTCATCCGGGAGCACGGCAATGAAAAGATCGTCGGCACGGTCGGGGAGCTGCAGTATGAAGTCATTCTGTTCCGTCTGCGTGAGGAATACGGTGCGACGGCGGACTTCCGGTTGCTCAATGTGTACAAGGCCTTCTGGTTCACGAGTGACGACAAGAAGGAACTCGATCGTTTCATGAAACTGCAACAGCGGCATATCGCCTGGGACAAGGACGACAACCCCGTGTATCTCCCCGAGGGCAACTGGGCTTTCAATGCGGCCAGAGAGATGTTCGCCTCGATCGACTTCCACATGACCTCGGAGTTCGGGAAATGAGAGTTTCAACAAGCATGAAGAGGAGCGATACCTTATGAGTGGACTCACCACGGAGGAACGCGAACAATTGAGAGAAGCACTCATCAGCAGGCGTGACGAGACGAAACAGGATATCGAGACCCTGACCGAAGCGGTGCAGCCCATCGCACCCGACAACGCGATCGGGCGTCTTTCCCGTATGGATGCGATTTCCAGCAAGGGCGTCAATGAAGAACTGTTGCGGCAGGCGAAAGAGCGGCTTCGTCTCATCGAACGCGCACTGCAGAACATCGACCATCCACGCATCGGTACATGCACACGTTGCGGCAGACATATCCCCTTCGGCCGGCTTCTGATCATGCCCGAGAGCACGCGCTGCGCATCGTGCAGCGTGTGAGCTATTCATCGTCAGCACGACAGTCCGTCCCGGCGCTTCATCGGTTTCTTTCCATAAACTGAAATATCCCCACCTTCCCCCGAAGGCAACAGTGATATTGCACGACAAGAATCATGTGGTGTCGGGGCTGACGTCAGGACAATATCATGCAGTTCTCGAAACAGAGACGGAGATAACCCGCAGTGGATTCACCGTCCTGCGGTAGCGGCCTGGAGGCAATGCTCACCCGTCGTATTTGCTGATATAGAAGCTCTGATCGAGTGAGAACTTCCCCGGCCCGATGAACAGCAGGCTGAAAAAAAGGATTGCCGCTTCAACCGAGTGAGAATATTGGGAAAAGGGGTCACCCTGCGAAATATGCATGATTGCCGCGACAGTCATCGTGGCGAGCAGAAGAAGACAGGCCGGGCGGGTGAACAGACCGAGTATCAGCAGCAATCCTCCACCGAACTCGGCAATGGCCGCCATGAAGCCCATATATACAGGCGCGAAAGTGATGCCGACATGTGAAAGAGCGCCTCCGATACGGGTCCAGACTTCCGGGCCTCCCTCCAGTTTCGGATAGCCGTGCAACATGAACATGATGCCGATGCCGATGCGAAGCATCAACAATCCGGCGTCACGATATCTGTCCAACGAATGAAAGAGCATAGCAACTCCTGTATTTTTGGTTCAATATTTCTCGATCCTCTGTACGCTGCAGAACGCAACGTGATCAGGACGATTGCTGCAGGCCGCTGCACGTAGCTGTCATCTGCCATTGTCTGCATCTTCCGGTGTGCTGTTTTCTTTTTTCCGCCGCAGCAGACGTTGCGCAAATTGTTTCCCTTCCTCCATCCAGACCTGCGCGCGGGCTTCTATAAAATCGCGTCCCACCCGCACACCCGCGATCTGGTAGATATACAATGCCTCTCCGATGGCTGATGTGAAGGCATATGCGACGCCACCTTTGATGACCAGTCCTGCTCCAGGGATTTTTCCCGTGAGATTGGTCGCTGTCAGTTGTGCGAGTTTTGCAAGTCCGAGAATAATGCCGAGTTCAGGCAACATCCGCATCGGTTGCACGCGTCGTCCTGTGAGAGCGACGAGTTCGAACATCAACTTGATTTCATTCGTGGTCATAACGACAAAATCGGACAGCGCTTCCGCGGGTGCGGTAAACAGCTGGGCGGGATTCGGGACGATATTCGGTGCGGCAGTAAAGAGCACCCAGCTCGCATTCTGCATTGCCGTCTCCCGGATTTCCCTGTGTGCATGTGCGTTACGAAATGCGGGGAAACTATGACTGAGTGCGAAGCGAAGCTCGGGATGGGACTCAATGATTTCCTCTGCCAGCACGGCTCCCGCCCCCTGCTCATAGATATGGAGAATACGCGCATGAGGAGCCAGCAGAGATGCCAGACGCGGAGGAGCAAGACAGAACCCAGCCTGTTGCAGTACCACATGGTCTTCGCTGGCCAGTTGGGCAATGTCCGCTGCGTCATCCACCACTACGCTGCGCAAACGGCGGCGCATGCGGGCATGGTCGATCCCTGCGTCGATGCTGGCGTCTTTCATCCATTTCGTGGCCAACGGGTAATCGTGCGTTTCCAGCCAGCAATGCATGTCCTCTATCTCATTTCGGCTGCCAGCAGTGACAATGGTGAACGACATGCCCGCTTTTTCATTGAGCTTCTGATAGTTGACATGCTTGAGTTCCTCCCAGATACGCGTAAGAATACTGTCCTTGATCCTCGGGATATTCGGCATGGTAACGACCGCTTGTGAATTTCAGTGCCGTAGAATACACAGTTTTCGGGACAGAGTCCAGTCAAATCCTGCGGTTCGGTTTCGGGTCACAAAGAAAAACCACCACAGGGAATAAAGAGGACTATTTTTCCGCCAGGCTTCGATGACCTTCACGGTTGTGCCGGGGACGCCATCGCACCCCCTCGAAAAAGCCCTTCTTGCTCTCCTGGCCCTCTGTGGTTCCTATTGTCTTTGTGTCCAAACGTTTCATTCGATAATAATTGGAAATCCGGCGGAAAAGTGATAGTTTTCACGCATAGAATCATACCTGTCTATCCTCTGTAATCATCACGACCAGGAACCTGCCATGAAGACGGCGACACTCCCCTCTCTGTATGTGACGTTGCTGACACTTTCGGTTTTTCTGTTTGCTGCCTGTACCGCTGATGACCCCTCATCGCCCGGTGGGGGTGACTCCGGAAAAATTCTCACGGGGGAGTTGACAGACGTGCTGGAAAGCACGGTGCCATCCGCGGGTGGGAAGGTGACTGTCAGCGGAACCGGGACAGCAACAGACGGCCTTGAGCTCGAACTTCCGGCCGGTGCCTATGCTTCATCCACGACGATACGCATTGCCCAGGCCGACATAACCGAACATGATTTCGGACCGAATTTCCATCCTGTTTCACCGCTGCTGCGCATCGAAAACGGTGGCGATTTCGCAAAAGTGCCGATGCGTCTGCGCATTCCGCTGACGGACCTCGACGGTCGCTTCCCGCTTGCATTCTATTACAATCGCGCGGCAGGCACGCTCGAGGCCATTGCGCCCATCGCACGTGGGGACGACTGGATCGAAGTTGCTGTCCGGCATTTCTCGGAAATCGTCGTTTCGGCAACGCAGATCGAATTACTGCGCCAGGGGGGCGGCTTCCATACGCTGTTCGAACCCGCAGTCAATGGTTGGCCGTTCATCAACGACGGGACGTACGCGGCGCATGGTGGCATGTGTGCGGGAATGAGTATCGGCGCGGCTTACTTCTACCGGGATTTCAAGGGGACCCTGCAGCTGCGATCACATTTCGACAATG
>JAGTUW010000016.1 GCA_018224345.1 Bacteroidota bacterium | reverse complement strand
GCTGAAGGAGTTATCAAGCACGATGACCACAGAACTTTTTGCTGTGGTGCCAGGCAGAAAGCCGAAACCGCTTCGCAGGGCGGGACGGGTAAACGCAAGGACGAGGAACACGATAATGAGCGTTCGCAGGGCAAGGAGCAGCCATTGCCGTATTTTCAGCTTCCGGATTTTACTGCGCTGCAGCTCCTTGAGAAAGGTCAGTGTGCTGAATTCGATGACACGTGTTTTCCGGAGATTCAGCAGATGGAGTATGATAGGGATCGCCGCTGCGACGAGTGCGATCAGATACAGTGGGTTGAGAAACGTCATGGGCGGATTCGCCGGTCTCCTTCATGTGACAATTGACATCCCCGTCAGCGGAGGTTCGGGAAACAACCAATTTATCGGGAGTGGTGATGGAAAACAAGGGAGAAGCTGGGGACCCGGTGAAGCCGTACACAGAGCAGGGTCTATGCCGACAGGTTTCCCATGATAAAGTATTGCTGATTGTATCAGCTGCAGCTCCTCTGTTTGTGAGGGGTCAGTCGCCTGGACGCACACGCACCCTGACCCGGCAGTGCTGCCGGGCCAGAGGTGATGTATGCAGGAATGCGCGATCAGGGGATCGGGTTTATTTGAGAAGCACGAAACGACGTGACAGCTGGCCATGTTCGCTGACAAGCCGGTAGAGGTACACACCGCTCGTAAGCTCACCGGCGTGGTAGTCAATACTGTAATCGCCGGGACTCTGGCGTTCACGCACGATCACGTCCACTTTCTCTCCGAACAGGTTATACACCGCCAGTTCTATTGACGCTTCCCTCTCGAGCGAGTAGCGGATGGTTGTGCCGGGATTGAAGGGGTTCGGATAATTCTGATAGAGTCGCATCATCATCGGCAGTATTGCGGGATCGATGCCCACGGTGATCTGCGATCCACAGAATGCGCAACCGGCACCGGAGGAGAGCAGCATGGTATTGGATTGCGCATAGGTGTGGACTGCCGCCTGTCCTATGAGAGAATGTGCCGTATGTGCCGATGCAGCGGCCGTACTCGGTGCACCGCCATTATCGATCAGGTGAAAGGCGATGGCATAGTTTGCGCTGCTCTGTGCGACTGCCGAGCCATGTATCCATGGCACCGAGGCGGCGAGCAGGAGCAGTGTACAGCACAAGTATTTCAATGTCGGAGCGTTCATCATTTGACCTCCGATCCGGAAGCGACCGATGTGTCGAAACGCTCCATACGTACATTCTCATGGTGCCGTCGTTTCGCATTCACTTCCCAGTCGAACGTCGCGTTCGAAGAACCCTGCATCAGTTCCCTGACCACGAAATGGTCGCCGGCTTTCCTGGCGACGAACATGCCCTTGCAGTCTGCGGTCGGTGTGATTTTCACGATGATGGGATGATCGTCATCGATATGCGTGGTTTCAAGAAACATCGGGTCGAGCGGGATGATTGCGGTTCCGTTTTTGAGTGTGCCCGTTCCGCGGTCCTTGAACCACACTTCCGTTGCTTCTTCGACATACAGTTTTCTGACACCGTACTGTTCGGTCGGAACGATGGCTGTTTTCTGTCCGGTAAACAGCGAGTTGCCATTCTGATCGATATGCGCGACCCAGGGATTGCTCGGGTTAGCGGGATTCTGTATGGAAATGCCAGTGAACGGATCGATATGCACGACATTGCCGTTGGCCAGTGGCATGACCAGGCCGAATGGTGTAAGGCGCATCATCTGTCCGGTTTCGAGTTGGACCTGCAGTCCGGCGTAATAGGTTTCCTCACCCCAGTGCTCCGAGGTCCCGTCGCGATTGAAATTGGTCGTAGGAAATCCGTTGGCGTCCACTACATGCAGACTGCGGAAATACCCTTCGCCGTCGGGGTAGATGGCTGCGGTGAGGGAATCCGTCGCGGGATCATAGAGTTCGATGTATGGTGTGGTAATACCGTCTCCGCGAATGATCGTGGTGTCATTCTTGTCGGGATCGGTTGCTGACGGTGAGATATAGTATTCCGGGACATTATGATACGAGCCGGTACTGTCGAAGCGGACAATCGGTTCTCCGGTTACGGGATTTCTGACATCGATTACCGGCGTACGCACACCGCTGCCCGTGACGACAGTGGTGTCGGACTGCTGCGGATTGCTCGGATTGATCGTGATATACCGTTCAGGCATCCGGTGTACGGAGCCGGAGGCGTCGAATTCCACGACCCGGTTCTGATCATGCAGGCCGGTAAGACGTGGATCGATGATATGCAGACTGCGTGCATAGATTTCACCAGTGGAATCCATCTGCAGGGCACTGCGTGCGCTGTCAGCACCACCGACGGTGATACCGGTACGGAAATGTTCATTTCCTTCATGATAGGAATTCCCGGTGACGATCAATTCTTTGACGGTCAGTGTGTCGCCCACGACGGCAGACCCGGGGTCACCTTTGTCACCTTTATCACCCTTGTCGCCTTTCGGCCCCTGGGGTCCCGGAGGTCCTGCCGGCCCCATCGGCCCTGCCGGCCCCATCGGTCCTGCTGGTCCCATCGGTCCTGCCGGCCCCATCGGTCCTGGTGGCCCCATCGGTCCTGGTGGTCCCGGCGGCAGTGTCTGTTTCAGCGAATCGGCATACAGTGCCACCATGGCGACAGGGGAGGGAAGAATCGGTGTGGGTGGATTGAGCGTTTCGCCGTCGACGGTCAGCCGGATACCGACACGCTTCTGGAAGATGAGGGGAGGAAGGGGATTGATGCTGCCGATGTTGTGTTCGAAGAGTCCGTCATTGACAGTGACATTCATGGCGGTCTCATTGAACAGCACCATCAGCGGACTGGTATCGAAATCCACGATTTCGAAACGGATGGTTTTCGTTCCAGATATCTTGTTCCCCGCCGCGTCGGTCAGGCATCCCTGATAATGGAATTGCCGTGGGACATCCGGGGAGGCCGGTGTCTGTTGTGCCTGCACGGGAAACTGAGCGGCCAGCAGCAAGGCGGCAAACAATGTATGAATGAGGTAGCGGTTCGCGGACATAAGCATCCTCCTGTATGTGAATAAGAGATGGCGCCACGATGCGAAACGAAAGCGAGTATGTCTTTCGTCCGTGGGGCGGTGTTGAGACAGCTCTGCTGTTTCCATCACAACGAGCGTGAACTGGAACGATCCGATGCTGGACGCTCAGGTACTGCAATGCAGCTCTTTTACGCTGCGAACAGGACGTACGGCGTGCGTCTTCCGATCACGGTCAATGAAATGGGATAAGGTGCGTCATTGTTTTGCTTTAATGTAGGAAATCGATATTTCAATGTCAATGTGTCTTTGTAAGTCGAGGAAGAAAAAACCACTTAAGAAAAAACCACAAAGTCACTAAATCACGAATAAAAAGCACGAAGAGGGTTCGGAGCGCTGCTTATTCCATAATAAGCGTTTCGAAAAACTTTTGTGCTCTTGTTCGTGTATTGGTGCATTGGTGGTTTTTTCTTCAGCACAAATGCGCGTATTTCGCGTGTTTTCGGACATCGTTGAAAAAATCGAAAAAAAATGAAAATAATTTTGGCCAGCAGGTGTGAACTTGGTGTATATATATAATAGGAGCGGTAAT
>JAGTUW010000015.1 GCA_018224345.1 Bacteroidota bacterium | reverse complement strand
GGTGAACCACAGAGGGCAAGAAGGGCAAGAAGAGGTGAACCACAGAGGGCAAGAAGGGCAAGAAGACGGTTTCGGGGGAGGTATTGATAATGTCCTGAGCCAGTCCGTAAAGTTCATCGAAACCTCTCGCAATAAAATCTCTGTGCTCTCTGTGTACTCTGTGGTGATTATTATTGTACGACGACGGATGTAAAGCGCGCAATCACGGAATCCGGATAGACCGCTCCGAAGATGCCGACTCCCCCTTCTATATTGGAGATATCCGGACGATCCTGGCGAACCGACACCGGGTCATCAAAGCCGCGGGCAAGCTTGTAATAACTGTAGAAAAACTGATCGAGCGAGTAGGCCTCACCGACGACTTCCCTGCCCGAGACACCTTCCTCCTGCTGCAGGGCACTGTGCGCACGCAGCAGATTCCCATTCGGAAACACCACTGCCTTGTCGCGCGAAGGTTCGGGGAATTCGAATTTTCCTGTAACCGAATTCAGCCGAAACGGCACTTCACGACGGACCTCGGTTTCCACGCCATCAACTGTTTTTTTGCCGGACACCCAGAGACGGAAATAATAGCCGCTCGCGGGATATGCTGTATTTTCCACAGCCAGAAGCCGCACCCCTCCGTCAATCACCTGAATCTGCACAAAGGCGCGGCTGGGCACCTGCGTCGTCGCGTTGATGCGGTCAAAGCCGGGAACATCCACTGTCAGTGTATACACCCTTCCTTCGACAGGCCGAAGATCCCGATTGATCCAGACCTTGCGCGTCGATCCGTCACTCAATGTTATCAACGTATCGGTGAAGACATGGCGCTCCCCTGCCGTCCGCACCTCCACCGTCGCTTCCGTAACCGGATCGGGAGTCTGCTTGTTGCCGAGATCGAGGCCGTCGGCATCGAAGGTCCGCTCAAGGCGCACGACCTGATACGATGCACTGCGATCGAGCACGCTGAATACCACCACGCGTTCGACAAAGTCGGCCTTCGGAGAAAAATCGTCGTCGCAGGCAGTGAGCCCGACAATCAGAAGCAGGGCGGAGAGGATTGCGCTTCCGGTACTGAAGCGGTGTGTATATGATGATATCGCTTTCATGGGTTGCTGCGGCTTCGGATGCATGTGTCGAGTCAGAAAAATAATGAAACTGTGAACAATACCTGAATTACCGGCTGCGATGAAAACAACATGGCATTACATGTGAACAACTGCCGGGATCAACGGAATTAAATGGAAATAAGCAGACGACGTCGGGGACATTAAATGGAAATAAGCTGCTGACGTCGGGGAAATTAAATATAAATAAGCTGCTGACGAATGTGTATGACACGGAATAAACTGGATTTATAATGAACGACGTTGTATGCAGATGTAACAAAGGTAGTGGACTCATTCACGCATGAAACGTACATACGTATAGATGGCGGAGTCGGAAATCACGCCGCCGAACACGCCGAGTCCGCCGTCGATAAAGGAAACATCCGCCTGATCGAGACGCAGGCTGACCGGATCGTCGAAGCCTCGTACAATTTTGTACCAGGCATAGAAGTTCGATTCCAACGCATATGTCTGCAGAATCACGCGTCTGTTGAGCACACTGTCCGATGCCGCGACCTCCCGTTCGGCAATCTCCTTGAGAATGGCGGTGGTGAACACTTCTGTTTCCTCGCGTGCCGGAGCAGGATACACCCAGGTACCCGTCTGCCTGTCATGTCGCAGAGGAATTTCATGACGCAGAACGAGCGTGTCACTTGTACCGGGATTCAGTGTGGTGTTTTCCACCCAGAGCCGGTAGTAGAATCCCGCCGGCGGTGTTCTGAAGGCGGGGACGCCATGATAGGCACGGATGACAGACACACCGGTGTCGGGACGCACCAGTTCCGCGCGTGCATACATGCGCGACGGCAGAGTGATTGCCGACGTCACTGTGTGGTGTCCGGGCACCGTCACCTCGAGACGATATTCCTGGTCGGGTTGTGGGGCAAAGTCGCTGTTCACCCAGGCGACCAGGCTGCGACCGTCTTCGGTGGTCACCAGCGTATCGTGAAAGTCATAGCGCTGTCCACCACGGATGACGCGCACTTGTGCCTCCTTCACTTCCCGCTCGGTCAGAGGTTCGGGAGGGATACGCACTTCCGCGTCATAGCTCCATGCAAGACGCACTGTCTGAACAGGATTGACCGGGTCAAGTATGGCGAAGACGGCCAGGCGGCGCGAAAAATCCGCACGAGGATTAAAATCATCCTCGCACGCGACACCGGTCAGTGCCGCGGCGAGGATCAACAACAGGCCCGATATGTTTGTGCAGGATTCCTGAATTCGAGCGGGTCTCATACCGGATCGCCTGTCAGCTTTGGTTTGCGAAGCGTATCGCATCGCTATTTTTTCTTTCCCTTCTCCGTGTCCTGCGGAGCATCTTCCGTCTGCGCGGCGTCTTTGTCAGCATTGCCTTCCGCTTCCGGCGCGACACTACCGATACCGAGTTCGCGTTTGACATGTGCCTCGATTTTGGCAAGCAGGTCGGGTGTTTCGCGCAACAGTTTGCGAACACCTTCGCGCCCCTGTCCCAGACGCTCTTCTCCGTAGGAAAACCAGGAACCACTTTTCTGAATCACATTGGCTTCCACACCGACATCCAGCAGATCGCCGATTTTGGATATGCCTTCATTATAGAGAATGTCGAACTCCGTCTCCTTGAACGGCGGCGCCATTTTGTTTTTCACCACCTTGACACGCACGCGATTCCCGATGATGTTGCCGGACTCCTTCAATACGTCCTTTCTCCGTATATCGAGGCGAATGGACGAATAGAATTTCAGCGCATTACCGCCGGTTGTGGTTTCCGGGTTGCCGAACATGATACCGATTTTCGAACGGAGCTGATTGGTGAAAATCACCGTCGTCTTGCTTTTGCTGATAGCGGATGTGAGTTTGCGCAGGGCCTGCGACATCAGCCGCGCCTGCGTCCCCATCGTCGGATCGCCCATTTCGCCTTCGATTTCCGCACGCGGCACCAGGGCGGCGACGGAATCGATGACAATGACATCGATGGCATTCGAGCGCACCAGCGTCTCACTGATTTCCAGCGCCTGTTATCCAGGTTCAGGCTGCGAGACGAGCAGATTACTGACATCCACGCCGATTTTCCTTGCATAGCCGATATCCAGCGCATGTTCTGCGTCGATAAAGGCCGCCATACCCCCGGTTTTCTGGGCTTCGGCGACGATATGCAGACAGACCGTCGTTTTTCCCGAAGACTCAGGACCATAAATTTCCACGACACGGCCGCGCGGAATGCCGCCGATCCCCAATGCGAAATCGAGAGAAATCGCACCTGTCGGTATGGTTTCGACCTGCGCGATCACGCCGTCTCCCAGGCGCATGATCGAGCCCTTGCCGAAATTTTTCTCGATCTGCTGTAGGGCCAGATCGAGCGCTTTTACTTTGCCATCGCGTTCTTCAGACATGATAGAACCTCAGTTTGGTGAATACTTCCCCGTAGTTATTCCCCGGGTGTCAATGATAAACGCGTTCGCTCACTGTGAATCGCTCCCCTGGAAGTCAGATTACTGGTCATGATGCTCAAGGCCGTGAAACGAACCGATACAACTGGAAAACTACATTGCTCCAATCCATTTTCCAAACCATTTCCCTTTGCATTCCTCCGGACGCGCCCGATCGTCAGATGCGGTGTGAAGCGCTTGTCGTCCGCTTCCATTCCCTCGCGCACGCAGATCGCCTCCACCATGTCACGCAGAGAATGCAGCCGTGGCGGCGGAGTATCGAAGCCCAGCCAGACAATGCGCGGACGCCGCAGATTCGGAAACGCACCCGTGCGATCGATCTCCGCGACGATATCACCCTGCTCTCCGGCACGGGCAAGCTCCCCGATGCCCGTCCGCAACTTTGCGCTCAACGCATCGAGCGCCTCCTCCTCCACATCACCGAGAAATTTCACTGTCATGTGTATCTTCGCAGCATCTTCCCACCGCACCCCTTTCTCGTGCTCCGCGAGACATTCCACGATACCTGCGATGTGTTCCCGCGCTGCG
>JAGTUW010000014.1 GCA_018224345.1 Bacteroidota bacterium | reverse complement strand
GCCTGAAAACGGGGTTGCATTTCACCTGCCAGGTGTATCAGCACATCATCGACTCCGTCGAGGGATTGCCGTTCCACGATATCCTGCATGGCCACACTGTCGGCAAGGATCGTCTGTGAAAGCAACCGTACTGCCGCCTGTTCTGCGGTTTCTCCTGCCAGTGCGAGCCGCACGGCTGCATCGTCGTCACCGAGCAGGTCCTGCATCCGTTGCAACTGGCGTGTCAGTGTCATCCGTTCCAACTCCATCGGTGTCCCGATGGGGCCGGTCAGCGTCTGGCCCATGATCCGGCCACGTTCGCCCCGGTATCGTTCATCGCGATCCTCATCCGCTCTGGACATCTGTTCCAGCCAGTTGAGCAGCATGGTCGCGCGTGTCACGAGTGTGCTGACTCCCAGTCCACCGGTACGCAGCGCGAAAAGATCATCGGCAATTTCATATTGCGCCTGCGTCACTTCGCGTATACGTTCCCACACATCTCCGTATTGCTCCCATTCCTGCGGATTCCTCTTCAGCGCATGTTGGAATGTCCGATCGAAATCCGCACGCATTTCCATCAGTTCATCGTCGCGCAGTCCCAGCAATCTCCCGGAATACGCTTCCTGTGCATTGACGATACCGAAGAGTTCATCGAACCAGGCGTCGCTTTCCTCCGGGTGTGCGCGGAGCCAGGTTTCCAGCACTTCCTTGCGATCGTTGATCAGGCGAACGAGATTCGGCACATTTTTATCCCGTTCATAGGCGAGCACATCCACCGTGGTGAGGCGGTTGGTGCGGCCGGGATTTCCGACCACGAACACGGCATCCTCTTCAGCGGCGCCTCCGCGGCTCCAGGGATAGAAGTGTTGTGTGCGCAGGGGTTTGTCATTGTCATAGACGCGAAAGAAATCGCAGTCGAAGGAATAGCGTGGATAGGACCAGAAGTCATATATGCCTCCGAAGAAAGCGAATACGAGTTCGGTGGAAAGGACCAGGCGCACATCCTCATAGCGCTTGTACTGATAGGCGGAATATCGCGCACCACTGTAGAATGTGACCACTTCGCAATGCAATCCGTCGGCGCTGTAGCGTTGTGTGATTTCATTGATGGCCTTGTCTCTTGCGGCGAAGGCCTGTTCCGCTTCCGTCGCAGGCGCCATGGCAGCGATAATTTCCCCGGTGACGTCATGCATGGCGACGAGCTGATCGACATAGAGATCCGGGACGCGGCGTTCGTCCTCCACGGTCGTGGCATAGAAGCCATCCCGGAGCAGATTTTCTCCTTCCCGCGTCACTTTTCCGACGGCATCGATTCCGCAGTGATAGTTCGTCATGACCAGTCCATCGGCGCTGACAAAGGAGGCCGAGCACCCGCCGCCAAAGCGCAGCGCAGCCAGCCGCGTCTCCTCGAGCCATGTGTCATCGGGGACAAAGCCATATTCCACGTTGAAATACTCCAGTGGCGGTTGATCGAAAGTCCACATCCGTCCATTGATCATTCCGGCATCGTGATCCTGTGCCGACACCGGTACGGCCGAGGCCATGAAAAGAATAAGGAGAAGGTGCGCTTGTGGCTTCCATTGCATGATATGTTTCCTGATCTGTGGATATTCCGACATTGAATAAGATACGATTGTCCGCCGGAATTCACAGCCGCTGTGTGAGAGACCAATGAAACAAGAGGAGCAGCAGAGAAAAGGAGGAGTTGGCCGGGCTTGCCATCCTGGTCTGTGAAACGCAGCGGGCTCTTCTTGTCACGGACGCGGGGATAATTTTGTCGAAATGGTACAATCAGAGCGAGCAGAATCTGGTTGCGATATTCACCTCATACGCTGCACAGGCACGAAATCGTGAGAATGTTCCGGTTCTTCTCCCCAACGAATGCGATATCCTGCAGGCCTGCCAGCTCGAGCAGGAGGGTTCTTTCGAGTATCATCCGGCAAGCGTGGGCAACGTCGGTTTTCGGATGAATGACAAGGGCTGAAGCGCTATCACTGCGGAGCAGCTATGAGAGAGGACATCTCCTTTGCAATTTACATTATTGACGATTCAAGATCTTGAGTAATGTTTTCGCATTCCTGTCGGATCAACTCACGGATTCAGGAACAAAATCAATCAATTCTTTACACAACGGACAGAAATACCGGTACGCTTACTGATGCTGTATTCATAGCTCATATACTTCATGTTATTCATACTGTAGCTGTGTAAAGCTGTGGCAGCATCTTTCAGCGTACTACTCCACCAGTAGCCTCTACCACCCAGAGCAAGGAACTCCCCGTCGCCGCCATTGCGAAGTCCGCCCGGAAGCGCACTGAAACCGTATTCATCGGTTGCGCCACTGTTTGGGTCATCCCAGCGAGGGTGGCCATCGGGTGCGGTGCGGGTGCTCTTGAGTTTACCACCGGCAATTCTTTCACCACCAGCGAAATCGACAAGATTTATCCAGTCCTCATTGGTCGGCACCCGCCAGCCCTCGGGTGCCAGGCCACGTTCGTCATTCACCGCATGCCAATTATACAATTTACCGTACAACTCTTCGTTTTCTGGATTATTATCATAATAGCACCAGGCTCCTGTCGTTAACTTCACCCATTCCTCCGCATCCTGCACGCGAGGTATTTCATCGCCGTTGCTATATCGTGTAACTCTCAGATTTTCAGCCGTCCACTCATTTCCACCTATTGTTACGGTAGTATAAACATTGTCGTCGGCATCAATGAGTTCTCCTTTGATTTCTTTTGTCCCATTGTCAACATCATTGACATCATCCTTATCGCAACTACTTGCGATAAACACGAACAATCCCATTATCAGCAGTGGTAATCCGAATAATTTTGTTTTGTTTGTCATTTCATCCACCTTGGCTGTTTAATAAATAATTACTATTCGGTTTGGGTTTGTCTTTTGCTGTGGTTTCTGTCATCACTTTGATAAATAATCAATTTGCTGTGACAAAGATTTTACAAGATTTATCGATATTCATTGATTTTCCTGCCAGTGAAACTCCGTTGTGTCGTTATTTTGCT
>JAGTUW010000013.1 GCA_018224345.1 Bacteroidota bacterium | reverse complement strand
TTGCTTGGGCGGACAGGAATGTCCGCCCTCCGTTTTCTGAACCCCTCAAGATTCTTCGATGTATCGGAGCGAGTCGTCCAGCGCACCTTGACTTGCTTGGGCGGACAGGAATGTCCGCCCTCCGTTTCAGTACAACTACACTCCGGTCTGTTTTACGACCTTCCATCTGTTGGAATCCCAGTGCAACTCGAACAATCCCCTTGCGCCGCCCAAATCCCGGCCGGCCCATCCTGCGTATACAATGACGCTGCTTTGTGATGTCACCGTGATCGATCCGACCCAGAGGAGAATTCCCCCCCTTGTGAAATCAGGATGGCTCACTCCCATTCCGACGTTGCATTCCGAATACGGCCGCAGCGGCAAGGGCAGATCACCCAGCTTCTCTGACAACTGTGGGTCGATATCCCTCAATTCCTCATCCGAATCGACCTCCCATACCCAGGTATCCGCCTGCGCAAATGTGGCAAAGCTGAAATTGAAGTGCGACTGCGCATACAGCGCGTATGTGTGGCGGAACACGACCTCCAGCAGGGGAGACCCGTGATCGGGCTGCGGCTCGGTGGGCGCATCCGAGCAACCGGAAAGCAGGATGGGTAGCAGCAGCAGCAGGACGGGATAGGTGTATGTTCTTCTCTTCACATTGGTGTTCATAACGACTCCCGCAGATAATAAAACTGAATATCGGTCACCTGCCAGTTCCCATCTGCATACGCGAGGTTACAGGCGCCGTAGGCAGAAAGCACGTGAGGAAGATGTACGCCGCAGATGACGGTAAGATGGGTTTCATCCCGGCGACCGATTCCGTTGGTGAAAACGGGGATCACCGCCTCGTCCGTGTCCCTGGTCACATAGGGCGGATTCGTGGAAGCTTCGTTTACCGACACCACTTCGTCCATTCCGACAATGCGTATCGGCAGCATTGCGGCGAGCGCGTCGAACAATGCGTCAGGATGACGTTGAAAGCTGGCAGGCCAGAAAAAGCCGCGTTCCAGCGAATCTCCTTCCGCGACGGCCATGATGTCGTACCCGAGCGTGTCGAGCCGCAGTTCGGAATACAGTGATTGATACGTCCTGGCGCGAATGTCCGCATCGTCATACGGTTCGTTGACGATACCGTTCGAACAGGATGCAACAATGCACAGGAGCAGCACGCTCCATCGCATGAAGTTTTGACGCATGTGCATTTCCTCCGTCATCGGGAATACTGTGAATAAGATAGGGAATTTTTCGGCCGCTTTCAGGACACGGAATCTTCAAAGAGGTTACAGAAAGTCTCCTTCTGAATATGTCACTGAGATCGGTTCATCCGCAGTCCGCCTGATGTCCGGCTCTTCACATGCGTCACGGTGAGGCCTCAGATGCAAGTGCTTGTCGGGTGGCGTCCGTTACGGACACGACATCTCGCTGACCTGCCTGGGCCTTCCTGTCTTCCTCGTCAACCCACTGCGTACAGTTATTGCTTGCGGGTTGAAAGCCCGAACGGCATATACAACGGGCAGACACTGATGAAGCCGGTGACAATAAAGATGACAGCCAGAAGACCCAGGACGGCAGCTACTACTCCGGAAATAGTGCCAGTGAAGTAAAGAATAGCGATCACCGCCGCAATTACCAGCCGGATAATGCGGTCAACTGTGCCCATGTTCTTGTTGAATTTCATCGTCTTATCTCCTTTCTTATTGGATCAGGAATTGAATTGAATGGTTGAGATCGATCCGGTGACCCGCCCGCTGCAAACAGGACAAACCTGACTCGCATTGCCCGATTAATGTCGATCCGGGAGGATGGTGAAGGAAGGGTGGTTCCTCCTCCAAGGACAAAGAGAAAAACCACAGAGGACAAGGAGGACTTTTATTGTCCGTCGGTGCAGAAACACTTCACGACAAGCACGGAACATCATCGTTCCCGCCCTCTGAAAAGGTCTTCTTGCCCTTCTTGCCTGTCGCTTGCCCCTCCGTAGCGCAGCGAAGGCGGGGTGCTTTCTCACATTCCGCCCCCTTCTTGCTTCAACTGGTATCTCGTTCCCGCAAGCATCGCGATTGCACCGATAAGCCGGATGGCGAAATCCGGTGGACGCCGGGCGACAATTTCTTCCCGGTAATTCTTCAACAGCACACTCATATACAGCATTGTTCTGAAATCCATTTTATAGTCTCTGGTCCTGTTCCCGGTCACAATATCCAGCAATGTACAGGTATCCTCGAAGAAATTCTCCATGCGCAGCGCCGGCTGATGGGTGTTGAACACGGTGACAGGCGTTTCCGTCGGATTTCTGAACGTATGCGCGACGCCCCGGGGTACACTCAGTTTTTCCCCAGCCTTTGCGGTCAGCCATTTGTCTTTCACGAAAAACTCCATCTCGCCTTCCAGCACGTCATACGTTTCGATTGCATTGGGATGCACATGCACCAGCGGATCTTTCATGTTGCATCCCGGCAGGAGTTCCCAGTGCAGATCCAGGGATTTCCCCTGCGTATCAGCCCCGGATTTCAGAACGGTAAACCGCATGCCCAGCGGAGTCATATCGAGAATTTGTCCTTTTGTTGCCATCTGTATTCACCTGTTGTCTGGTTATACAATTGTGTTTTATTGCCGCTTTCGGAACGACGTATGTTCTGATTTCGCTGCGTGACCATGTCCGAACGAAACGGAACATCGTTGAACCCCGGAGACGCGGCATGACTTCCGCGTGCCATCTGGATGTGATCGTCAAATATAAGAATCTCTTCGGAAAAATGAGAAGGAGTGTGAGAAAGCACCGAGAACAAGAAGGGCAAGAAGGGCTTGATCGAGAGGGATGTTCCTATGACGTCTCGAGCCCGGCGGTGGCGTTCATTGAACCTGCTGAAAAACACCTCTGTATCCTCTGCCTGTGCCCCGCAGGAGCAAAGCGAAAGCGGGGTGGTTCCTCACTTCTTGCCCTTCTTGTTCGTCGCCTGCCCCGTCGAAGCGTGGTGAAGGCGGACAAGGCACAGCGCATCTCGCATGATCCGGGAGGATGGTGAAGGAAGGGCGGTTCGCGAACCGCCCCTACATTCTCTGTGATTCACCTTGACGCTCCATCCTTACATACACAAAGCCGCGCGTCTTTTACAGGAAAAGGTCTTCTTGCCCTTCTTGCCCGTCGCTTGCCCCGCCGTAGCGTGGTGAAGGTGGGGTGGTGCCATAATTCTGAGGTGGAATCATATTGTCACAATGTTCGGGGTAAGGAGAGCATCGTCGCGGGAGGGGATGTTACACGGCTGGAAGCAATTCATTACCCTGGACTGTCTTTGCCGCTTGCATCTCTGTTTGATTCTCGGTACTATTCCGCAGTTATGATGTATATCGCTGGTGATACTACGAATTTCGGAGGGAAAGATGAAGCAACATGCCAGTCGACTTTTTTTGATTCTGACTACTGCGTTACTGTTTCTAGGGACAACAGGATCCATCCAGTCACAACCCGTGCTGCGGCTGATGGGATCGCAAACACTGACGAGTATATATGAAGGTATGCGCTGCGGAATCAGTATCACGGAAAGCGGGAACGTTCTCGCCTGGTGGCGTGAAGTATCTGGCAGGGATACCCCACCAAAAGGCAGTCAATGGCTTACAACTGTCGGAGAAAAGCTCGACGTCGCAATGCCGGATCCTGATACAGTCAGCTGCTTTCACTATGTCACCGATACGCTCTGGAGCGGGCTCTTCTTTACGCGCGAGGATTTGACAACAGTTGGTATATGGAGTACGGTGTTAAAAATTCAATTCTGTAGAGGGACCGGTGACACGGTCGAAGATACATCAGATGTTTTCGCCAGTGCTGGGGAGTGGGTGCGTCACGATGCTAACATTGACTCCTGGGCCATGGACGAATTCCTCGCAGCCAGGGGAGATACTCTGTTCTTCGCCATATCGGAAAAGTTTAGCGGCTTCAATGCGATACCGGTGGGCGGATTGGCATTCCGTCTTGATCGATGGGTGGCGGGCGAGAAAGAAGTTTTTTCACTTCATGAACACAATGAACACAAATT
>JAGTUW010000012.1 GCA_018224345.1 Bacteroidota bacterium | reverse complement strand
GATTTTGCCGTTCCCTCGCTGCTGGCATTGCACGATGCAGGACATGATATCGCCTGCGTCGTCACGTCGCCGGACAAACCGCGGGGCAGGGGGAGAAAGGTGAGTCCCACACCTGTAAAATCCGCCGCCTCGGAGAGAAATCTTCCCGTGATCGAGGCTGGCGATCTGCGCGACCCTTCCTTTATCGACGCACTCCGGGAGCTTGCAGCGGATCTCTTCGTCGTCGTCGCCTTCCGTATTCTGCCGGAAGAAGCATTCTCGATTCCACCGGCAGGCAGCTTCAATCTGCACGCTTCCCTGCTCCCGCGGTATCGCGGTGCGGCGCCTATCAACCACGCATTGATGAACGGAGAAAAGATCAGTGGTGTGACGACGTTTTTTCTCCGGAAACAGGTTGACACGGGCAATATCATTCTCCAGCAACCCGTGCCGCTGCATGAGAATATGACGGCGGGAGAACTGCACGATCTCCTTGCGGATGTCGGCGCCGTCGCCGTCGTCCGTACCGTGGAAATGATAGAGGACGGTGACGTTGAGGCTCTGGCGCAGGATGATACCCTGGCATCACCCGCCCCGAAAATATTCCGGGCTGATTGTGCCATACCGTGGGATGACCCTGCGCGCAATGTTCATGATCACATCCGCGGGCTCAGTCCACATCCCGCGGCCTGGACGCGCATCCATGGAAGAGAAATGAAAATCCTCGAAAGCCGCGTCGCCGATGAGGACTCCATCGGCATACCGGGCATGATATTGGAGACCACTCCGCAGGTACGCGTTCAGTGCGGGAATGGCAGCATCGAATTGCTGAAACTCAAAGCGGAAGGGAGCAGAGCCATGACCGCCGAGGAATATCTGAGGGGACATCAGCTCAGGGAGAGGGAGATGTTCATTTCGCCTTCCGGTGGGAATACGCCCACATCCTGATTGCTCCATGGTATGAACACCCTGCTCCACGGATTGAACAGCGCCTGGAGAAGGGGAAAGACAGACAATTATGCGGCCTTGTCGCCGAGCATGGAATCGAGCAGTTCCGCAGTGCGCAGCGACGCGCCAGGTTCTCCCATCAACAGCTTTACCTCCCGCAGTTGTGCAATCGTGTCGGCCCGTTGTCTCGGATTTCTGAAATACGGATACATATATTCCGCTATGTATTCCGCCTGGACATCGTTCTGCAGCAATTCCGGTACGATGCGTCTGCCTGCAAGAATGTTCACCATGCCGATATGATTGACATTGATCAGCCGTCGTCCGATCTGGTAATTCAACCAGGAGGCGCGGTACACGATTACCATCGGAGTTTCGTACAGTGCGGTTTCCACCGTTGCCGTGCCCGAGGCGACAATCGCGGCATGGCTGTGTTGCATCAGTCCGTGCGTGGCATCACGCAGTAGATGCACATCATCCACATCACCGATCGCTTCGGCATAGAGTTCGTCCGGCAGTCCCGCTGCGCCGATGGCAATCGTGCAGTCGCATTCCTCGCGTATCATCCGGGCGCCGTCAAGCATCGTGGGAAGGAGGCGTTGCACTTCCTGCACCCTGGAACCGGGGAACAGCCCGAGAATCCGACGGTCGTCAGGCAAGGCATGTGTCGTGAGAAAGGATGTGCGTTCGGACCGTTCGATAATCTCCACAAGGGGATGTCCCACATACGTCGTCGGTATGCCTCTGTCATTGAACAGCGCTTCCTCGAACGGAAAAACGCAGGCCAGATGGTCGACAAGGCCGCGCATCTTCAGAGCTCTGTCCTTGCCCCATGCCCAGACCTGTGGACTGATGTAATACAGCACGCGACCGCCTGCTTTCTTCACTTTTCCGGCGAGACGAAGATTGAAACCGGGGTAGTCGATGAGCACGACGACATCGGGACGGCGTTCCCGGTACTGCTGCTCGCAGGCATCGAGCATCTCCCGGAAAAATGGATAGCGTTTCACCACTTCCACGAACCCCATCACGGCGGTCTGATCGATGTGGTAGAGCAGCTCCATTCCCGCTGTGCGCATTCTGTTTCCCCCGATGCCGAAAAAGTGTGCTTCCGGATGAAGTATCCGGAAGGCATCGATGAGCCGGGCCCCGTAGACATCACCCGAGGCCTCTCCGGCAATGATCATGATCGATGGTGCAGCGCGCTTCATTGAGTTTACGCAAGCCAGATGATGATGAGAATCAGCGTGACAATAACGAAGGCCTGCAGTGTGCGGGTCTCGGAATGCCAGCCGGCTTTCCAGTCTATACTCACCGGGTTGGCGGAGTCATAGGGGGTAAAGCGGAACAGAAACCGGGGAACGTCGGCGCAGTAATCGGAAAATTCCTGCCCGAAAGTCTTTCGGAGATAACGCTCCTCCTCACGGACGATCAGTGTGTATTGAAAGACAAACCAGATCAATGCGACGAGTTGCAGCCATGGAAAGAGGGCCATGGACATGATGCCGATACCCAGGTAGATGAGTATGTTGCCGACATAGAGCGGATTCCGCGTGTAGGCGAAAGGTCCGGAAGTCACCAGCCTGCTTGCCCCGACTTCACCGGTCACGCGCGTCTCACTGCCGACATGGAACACGCCCGCAGCACGCAGTCCTTCACCGAGTGCGGCAATGACGAAGCCCACGATCAGGCTGATCAGTGTCGGCTCTGCAAAGATCAGCATCACGATAAGAAAGGGGACAGGGATATACCCTCGGTTGCGGAATAAAAACTGGCTGAATGTCACGGCTGCGTCCTCAATACCTGCAAACTTCAAAAGTACACGCGCGTCGAGGGAAAAACAACTTCCGCCCCGGGCTGCCGTCCGCCCCGGGCTGCCGTCCGCCCCGGTCACGGTCAGCCCCGGCTGCGGAGACAGCGCGATTCGGAGGGTGGCTGTCATTTGCGAGGCTCCTTTGTAATGGATACCTCAAGGTGAAGAATTTACCCTGACATATCTACCGAGTTAATGCGCTGACATTTTTACCGGGTCATAACAATACGGGCATGGTGTAGTGCTGCATATCTATGATTCCAGAAGTGAAATCAGTATCTTGCATGATACCGCTCTCACGGTAATTGATGTTTGTTGGAAATCCACTTATGCTGACAAAATACGGTCTTGACGTTGCCATTCCTCTGCTGATCATTTCACTTGCTGTGGTACTGATCGGAGTGTTCACATCAAATCTTCCGGTCAGGATTCTGCTTATCGTATTGGGTGCCGCGGTGTTCCTTTTCACGATGAACTTCTTTCGCGACCCGGAAAGGACGACTCCCGCGGTGGAAGGGGGGATCATTGCTCCCGCAGACGGGAAAATCGTCAATATCAGTGAGCTGGAGGATGTCGACTATTTTGGCCGCAGAGTCAAACAGGTCTGCATCTTCATGTCACCACTCGATGTACATGTCAATCGCTTCCCGATCAGCGGGACAGTAGATTATTTCCGTCATATCGAAGGGAAGTTCATCGCAGCATTTGAAGATAAATCCAGCGAACTCAATGAACGCACGCTCATTGGTGTCGATGCGGGCGATTTCCGTGTGTTGTTCAAACAGATTGCAGGCTTTGTCGCCCGTCGCATCGTCGCCCCGGTCACAGTCGGCGATACGGCCGTCGCCGGAACCCGTTTCGGCATGATCAAATTCGGTTCACGCGTCGATGTGCTTATGCCTCTGGAGGCCGAAGTTCAGGTCTCCATGGATCAACGCGTCGTGGCGGGTGAAACCGTGCTCGCCATCGTCAGAAAGTAATTATCCACAACGCGGTGCGTCCTTGCGAATACGCCTCAGCCGATCAATTGTCCCGAATCTGTTCACGGTCCTGAATATCTACTTCGGGTTCCTGAGCATCATATCGGCCGCGCAGGATCAATTCGTCCCTGCGCTCTGGTATATCGTGCTCTCGGCAATCTGCGATTCGCTCGACGGACTCATGGCACGGCTGACAAATTCGGCCAGTGATTTCGGTGTGGAACTCGATTCTCTCGCCGACGTTGTGGGCTTCGGCGTGGCACCGTCTTTTCTCGTGTATTCTCTGGTGCTCCATGATTGGGGGACGCTGGGCATCCTGGTCTCAGCCGCACCGTTGATCATGGGGGCACTGCGGCTGGCACGTTTCAACGTGCAACTGGTCGGTTTTTCCAAAGATTATTTCACGGGGATGCCCATACCGTTGTCTGCGCTGACACTTGTTTCGTATGTGCTGTATTTCAGCCCGGAAGCTATACAGACACAGGAAACGCTGCAGTATGGTCTGATGGCCCTGACCGCCACCTGCGGCACGCTGATGATCAGCACGGTTCGCTACCCTGTGGTCCCGAGCCTTACACCCCGCGGTTTTCGCGATCATCCGGTGCTTATGTTGCTCTTCGTAGCAGCCGCGCTCATCGCGATCGTCTCGCAGGGCACCATGCTGTTCCCCGCGCTCCTGCTTCTCATTGTCAGCGGACCGATTTTTTCTGCTGGGCGGAAACTACGTGCAACCGTGCAGGGAAAAAACAGTGTTGCTGTGCAGGAGAACGGATTGCAGGAAGGAAGCGGGCAGTCCGATGCGAGGGACGAGAGAGGGCGGCAGCGCTCCCAACCCGATGACAACAGTGCAACAATGGATTCGTCAACCTGAAAGGATTTCCCATGTACAAGGCGATTATTACTGTCAGACTCAGACCATCGATACTCGACCCGGAAGGCAAGGCCATCGAGCAGGCCCTGCAGTCGCTCGATTTCTCCGCGCTCTCGGGTCTGCGTGTCGGTAAGTATATCGAAATGAATGTCGAAGCAACGGAACGCGACGTCGCCGAACAGATGGTCGATGCGGCGTGCGGCAAATTGCTCGCTAATCCGGTGATGGAGGATTACAGTTATGAACTGCACGAAGCATAGAGGGGTGGCATGGAAAAAATGAAGTTCGGTGTCGTGGTCTTTCCCGGATCCAACTGCGATCATGATGCCTATCACGCGGTAAAGCATGTGCTCGGGGAACAGGCGGAATTTCTCTGGCACAAGGAAGGGCATCTCGGCGATGTCGATGTCGTCATTCTTCCCGGCGGGTTTTCCTACGGGGATTATCTGCGCTGTGGTGCCATCTCACGCTTCTCTCCGATCATGAAGGAAGTGATCCGTCATGCGAGCGAGGGCAGGCATGTCATCGGTATCTGTAACGGCTTCCAGATCCTGACGGAAGCCGGGCTGTTGCCTGGTGCATTGCTGCGAAACCACTCGTTGCGCTTTGTCTGTCGTAGCGTGCGTTTACGTGTGGAAAACAACGAGACGGCTTTTACCTCGCAATTCATGGCCGGACAGGTGCTCACTGTCCCTGTTGCTCATGGCGAAGGAAATTTCTATACTGATACGGAGACTCTCGGGGAACTTGAAGCGCGTAATCAGGTGGTATTCCGCTACGTCGATGTGGATGGAGAACCCACAGATCAAGCGAATCCAAACGGTTCCCTCGGCAATATCGCAGGCATTGTCAATAGGCACGGAAACGTGCTCGGTATGATGCCGCACCCGGAACGTGTCGTCGAACAACTCCTCGGCGGCGATGACGGACTCGGGGTGTTTACATCCCTGCGTGACGCAATTACGGGCACAGTGCCCACTACATCATAGGAGGTCGTATGTTCGGCAATATCGGTGGATGGGAAATTCTCATCATTATTCTGCTTGTCGTGGTTTTCTTCGGTGCCAAGAAAATTCCCGAACTGGCGCAAGGCCTGGGCAAGGGCATCAAGGAATTCCGTAAAGCGGCAAAGGATATCCAGGAGGACATCAGCCTGGAAGAAAAGAAAATTGAAGACAAGAAGAAAGAGTAGAGGATAGCGCAATACCGCTGTGTCAAACCGTTCGCACACGCAGTCGACGAACGGGAGCGCTGAAGGTGCTGAATCGCTGTACATGATCTCATATTCCGATATAAGGAAATCCATCGAGGCACGGGAGGAATTCTGTGCCTCACTCGTTGATGTGCTTCACAGCAGCGAAGTCCCGAGTGCTGAACATCGCGTACACATCTGCGAACCCGCCCGGAGGGAACGCGGGCGTATCCGCAGCGCATTCGATGACGTATATAATGAGATCCACCTTCTCCTGCTTCCTGTATTGCCATCACCACCGGAATGGCGGGAGGTGTCTGCCAACGATCCGCTACATATGTACAGGGGTGATGCGTTTCTCGTTGGCGCGAATCTGGCAGGACTCCCGGCCATCAGCGTCCCTGTGGGAATGGATAGCAGCCGCCGGCCCCGCGCCGTCCAATTGTTGGCCGGTGCTCTCCGCGAAGATCTGCTTTTTGCCACTGCAGCGGTACTGGAACCTGCAAACGCGGAAGGGCCAAGGTATGCATGACAGACAGTTCGCCTCACGTCCTTCACCCACGGTACGTGTGTTCACGGATTTCGACGGCACGGTGACCGAAACAGATATCGGCGATGCATTGCTTCGTCACTTCTGCGGAGAAACGCTCTTCGACGATATCCTGCACAGATGGCATGATGGAGCGTACACCGCTGTCGAGGCATACCGCCGACTCTTCGCTGCGATTCCGCGTCTGACAGGTCCTGTGCTCGATGAGTGGCTGCAAGCCTATTCGCTGGATCCGTCCTTTTCCCGTTTCGTCGAATGGTGCGACCACCATGGATATCCTCTGATGATACTCAGTGACGGCTTCGATGCGTACATACAGCGAATGTTGCAACGCGCGCAGCTCGACGTACCGTTCCGCGCAAACCGGCTGATACTCGGGACGGGTGCACCGCGAGTCGAATTTCCATATACCGATCAGCGCTGTCCGCAACATGCAAACTGCAAAAGCAATCACATGTTGCTGCACGCGCAGGATGAGGACCTGATTGTCTATGTCGGTGACGGGACTTCGGACTATGATGCCGCCATGTATGCGGATCTGGTCTTCGCCCGCGGCGTTCTCGAACATTGGTGCCAGGAACGAAATATTTCGTTTCGGCGGTTTTATTCCTTTACCACGGTGCGGGACGTGCTTTCCGACCTGATTGACCGGCGCGCCTTGCGCCCGGGAAAACGCGCCCGGGTATTGCGCAGGCAACTGTGGTCAACAGGCTGATGATACAGCCGTAATCTGAAGAAGCAATTCATGGAAGAACGTATTCCTCCGGCAACGGACACTCACAGGGAAGAGGAACTTGCTCCGCAACAGATCGCGAAGCATGTGGCACTCTTTGTCATCACGTTCGTGACAACGACCATTGCGGGCATGCTGTGGCAGGGCGTATTCGATCTCGCCGATTTCTCCGTCGGGCTTCCGTACAGTCTTTCCGCACTGTTCATTCTGGGCTGTCACGAATTCGGGCATTATTTCGCGGCACGGCATCACAAAGTGCGCGCCACACTGCCGTATTTCATCCCGTTGCCTCCACTGCCCGCTATCATCAATTTTGGCACGCTCGGAGCGGTCATCCGCACCAAGGAACCGATTCCTCATCGTACCGCATTGTTCGATATCGGGATCGCAGGTCCCATTGCCGGGTTCGTCGCCAGTGTGCTCGTCCTCATCGCGGGGTTCATGACACTGCCGGGCCCGGATTTTCTTCTCGCAATCCATCCTGATTTCGATTTCTCTTCCGGGTCCTCGCCCGGCGGCGAGGTGGGGTGGACGCTCACGTTCGGAGCGCCGCTCCTGTATTCGGCACTGGAAACGCTGTTCAGCAAGCCCGGCGCTTTTGTCCCTCCCATGACGGAAATGTACCATTATCCGTTTCTCATCACCGGATGGTTCGGTCTGCTCGTGACCGCATTGAATCTTCTCCCGGCCGGACAGCTCGACGGTGGTCATATCACCTATGCCATGTTCGGTGAAAAACAACATCATGTCGGACGATTGACAGTGATCGTTCTCTCTGTATTCGGCGGGATGGGCTTGCTCCCGGCACTGCTGGATTATCTGGGAATGACCGAGGTCGCGCTTGCGATTATGGACGCATTTCCGCACTTTGAAGCAACATTCTGGCCGGGTTGGCTTTTCTGGGCCTTTCTCATCCTTGTGTTTGTCAAGGTGAAACACCCTGAAGTGCAGGAGTTTGCCGGACTTGGTTCGCGACGTCGCTCGCTCGGATGGTTTTCCTACACTCTGTTCTTTCTGTGCATGACACCAGCCCCGATTTATATCCAATGAGGGTAAAAAATCATGCCGGCTGTGATTTCCGATTGACTTTTCAGGCCAGAGAATGTAAGTTTATAGCGCCTCCTTGAAAGTGTGATTGTAAGCCGGGGCGCTGTCCCACGACGTGCCTCGGCTTCATCATACATAGCTAATCTGACAGGTACCCATGTTTCGAAACACAGTATTTCCCCTGCTTTGCACTGTCATCATCCTGGCAGGATGTACCGACAATGAGGCGGTTGTCGATCCAGTTCTCGACCGGAGCACAATGGTTCTCACCGGTATTCAACTCTCCGGCTATGTCTTCGACACCGATACACTCGATGTGCTACCCGGCCGGGACAAGTCCGACAGCGACCCGATCGTTCTCCCCCTGACGCTGCGTGTCACCGTGTCTGATCCGGGCGAAGTCGGCGAGCTGCGCTATCGCATCCGTTACGAAGGGAGAACGGAAGTGCTGCATGAAGGGGCGTTGCAGCTGTCTTCGGTCGGGGATGTCTATGAAGCTGCCATCGCCTTCGATCGCAGACGCGGCGATGTCGGAGAGTATCGTATAGACGCAATCGCGACTGATCAGTCAGGTGTGACGGCCAACAGTGCCCATGCCAAATTCCGCGTGCTGTTCGGAAACCGGCCGCCGGAAATCGTCACGGTCAATGCCCCGGATACAGTCGACCTGCAAGCGGAGACAATCTATATCAGGATGAGTGCGGAAGTGCGAGATGAAAGCGGCCTTGCGGACATCAAGCAGGTCTTCTTCAACTCCTTCCTGCCTGATGGGCGGCCTTCCTCCGGCAATCCCTTTACCCTCCGCGACGACGGAAATCCCGGTTCCGGTGATGATATCGCCGGAGACGGCATATTCTCCATCATCGTGCAAATGCCACCGGCTACTCCGCATGGCGAATATCGCTTTGAATTCAGGGCGATTGACTACTCGAATCTTACCAGCAACGTCGTCATCCACAAACTTATCGTCCGCTGATGCAAAGCAGATCTTCCGGAATCATTTCCCACACAATTGCGCTTCTTGGCGTGCTGCTTCTCACCGTCAATGTATCTGAGATCAAAGCGCAACAACTCCCTACTACTCTGAAGCTGGAACGGGCGCTTGTCGGGCCGGACGACCGTCCCTTGTCGAACAGTGCGGTTGACCTGCATGTGCGCGGAGATACTCTGTGGGTTGCAGGTGGGAAGGGTCTCGATGTAACTACCGATGGGGGGGGCACCTGGCAACACCTCGGGGATACTGCACCGTTTGACCTCGAAGCCATTGCAGGGATCGCGGCGCACGAACATATCATGTGGGCGTCACTCGCAGGGTCTGAAGAAACAGATCAGGGTTCATTGCCGAAAGGACTCGGCCTCGCCGTATCCATGGATTACGGTCGTACCTGGTCTGTGATACCGCAGCCGATGGAAGCAGAAGGGATGTCCACGTATGAAATCAGCTATGGTGACAATACGATCAACGCCCTGGCTGTGACGACGGATATCAACAACATCAGTTACGATATTGCCGTCACCAGTCGTGCCGTGTTCATAGCCAGTTTTGCCGGCGGATTGCGCACATCCACCGATGGCGGACAGAGCTTCTCTCCCGTCGTTCTTCCCCCCGATCAGATCGATGCGATATCACCCGACGAGACACTCGATTTTGATCTCTCCCCGGTAAATCGACCGGACCTCGGTCTGGTGGAGAGTCTCAACCACCGTGTGTTCTCCGTGCATGCCATGGGGGATGACACGCTCTGGGTAGGTACAGCGGGCGGGATCAATCTCTCGACCGACGGCGGCGTTTCCTGGCGAAAATTTTCTTTCAACAACCAGAGCGAACCCATATCCGGTAACTTTGTCGTTGCCATCGGTCATAACATCATTGGTGGAGTCACCCATGTATGGGCGGCGACGATCAACGCGCAAAATCCGATAGAGCACAGGGCCGTCAGTGTCACGACGAACATGGGAGAAACCTGGCGTACAGCGTTGCGCGGGGAATTCACACATAATTTTGGCTTCAAGGGTGAAGTGGTCTATGCCGCAACGAACAGCGGTATCTACCGTAGCGATGATGCTGGGTACGGATGGGTCGGTGTATCGCGTTTCGTCGATACACAGAGCAGGCAAATCGCTGCAGAGGAGCGATGCTATGCAGTTGCCGCAATCGGTGATGATGTCTATGTCGCCAATGCCGATGCTCTGATGCGAACCCGTGACGACGATATGCAGTTTTTCGGTCAGGAATGGACGATCTTCCGCGCAGCGCAGGCGGTGACCATCGCCGGAGAGGCGTATGCATACCCGAATCCTTTCGCCCCCGATGACGAAGTGCTGCGTATCCGCTATCATACAGGTCCCGGTGGCATGGTCTCCATCCGTATTTATGACTTCGCCATGATGCCCGTGCGTACATTACTTCAGCATGCATCCCGGACCCCCGACAGCGAGCATGACGAGGTCTGGGACGGCACGAACAACGAAGGGAAACAGGTGGCCAACGGTGTGTATTACATACAGGTCATTGCTGATGAGGGAAGTCCGGTGTGGATCAAAGCTATTGCATTGCAGTAAACGGGAGCGCGAGACGACATGAAACACATACTCACTATCACATTACTGTTACTGTGTTCTGCCGTACCTCTGTATGCGCAGAGCGGGACAGCCGGGGCATTTACCCGCATGGGTTTCGGCGCTCGCGGACAGGGTATGGGCAACGCCATGACCACGGTGAATACGGGTACGATTTCCACATATTACAATCCTGCGCTCAGCGCTTTTCAGGAGGGATCGGTTCTGCACGGGAGCTATTCATTTCTTGCACTCGACCGCCGCTTCAACCAGGTCGGTTATACACAGATGATTCGTATATATAACGACGAAGCGCGGGTGTATGCCGACGAACCGGGTGTGCAGTCCATTTCCGGTATCTCTGTTTCCTGGATACACGCCGGTGATGCAAACATTCAGGGGTATGACAGCGACGGCTTCAAAACGAGCATGCTCAGTGTCTTTGAAAATCAGTTCGCATTGAATTTCGGAACGCGTTTCTCGGACAGGATGGCTGCCGGCTTCAATGCAAAATTCTATTATTCCGGATTGTATGACGGCGTGACCTCAGCTGGTTTCGGTCTGGATGTTGGTATCCTCTACACCGTTACCTCCGTGTTGCGAGTCGGCCTGGTCGCGCAGGAACTGCTTACGAAGTATAAGTGGGATACGTCCGACCTCTACGGTCCGGAGCGCGGGAATGCCACAGAGGATCCCTTCGCGCGCATATACCGCATCGGCATTGGTTACACGCTGCCTGACGATTACGGCCTGGCGGCGGCGGATCTTGAAATCATTGACGATGTACTGCTCGGCCGCATCGGTGTGGAATTTCCGGTCGTCGACAACATCTGGCTGCGGGGTGGTGTCGAACGCCTCGATTTTTCGGATCAGGGCATTGACGCGCGCCCCACCGTTGGTTTTTCCATCAGCCAGCCCCTGGCACAGATGCAACCAGTCATTCATTACGCCTTCATACTCGAGCCCGTCGCTCCTTCACCGACGCACGTGCTTTCTTTTGTATTGCAATTTTAACCGCCCCGGGAGTATTC
>JAGTUW010000011.1 GCA_018224345.1 Bacteroidota bacterium | reverse complement strand
TTGTCGCTCGTCTCGAAATCGTCGCTGCGATAGATGCCGTCTTCACCGCGCACGAAGCCACGGATATCTCTGCGTGACAGCGCCGCGTCGGACCGCAACTCGCAGCCGACATCATAGGGAACCGACAGGCGCAGCTTTGACGCCCCGGTCTGGATGCGCACAGTGGCGGTATCAGCGCGGTTGCCGAGTTGGATGTCGATGTCCGCCGCTCCGGCATCGAGGTCAAGACGCGCGATACGGTATTCCCGCAGATCGCATTGTATTTTCGCTGCACCGGCATTGATGTCCACATTCCACAGGGGATCGGGATGAAGACGGATATGTGCGCTGTTGTGCACGTTCCCGCCTTTCCATGAGACGGAATTATCCATCATGTTCAGGACAAAGGACGGCATGTCATAGTCCTGCCGCGTATCCAGACTGTAATCGGAAATATTGCTGCGTATGCTCGCCGAGACGAACTCCTCCGTCGTGCCGCCTATCCTGAATTTCCCGGCGCCTCCCTCGAAAGCGAACAGCGCATGTGTCGCAGCGCTGTCCCAGGGTGCATGCAACTCCTGTGCAGTGTATTGACCACCACCGTCGTTGTTGAAACTGATGCCGTCAACCGCCCGATGGATGCCGCTGCACCCACGCTGTACAAAGGAAAACAGTACGACTCCGGTCAGCAGTCCGATGCCGGCAATGACAATCCACTTCGATTTGGAATCCCTGAGAAAGACACTGATGCCGAGAAAGACCAGGAGCAGAGGCCAGAGTTTCCATAATGCGCTCCAGCAGATCGTGACATCGAGGAAGTTGTGAAGAAGGCCCAGAACTCCGATAACGAGAAGCAACGAGCCCCAGAATATGCGTCCGCTTTTCATGATGACACCTCTTCGTTTTCATTGCGGGAGCGGGATGATGAATTCCACAGCATTGCACCGCCCAATACGATAAGCAGGACAGGCCAGAAATGGTGCAGTCCGAAACCGGGAATGAAATTGTCCAGCAGAAACAGCAATCCGATCACGATGAGGGCGATGCCTCCGAAAAATGAGGAGCGGGAGGACTGCTGACCGCTCTGCTCCGTGGCGGGCCGCTGCTCGGTCAATACTTCGTCGCTGTCCAGGTCATCAGTGTCGGAATACGTCGCTGTTGACGCACGTTGTTGCGGTACGACGATCCAGAGTATGACATAGGCGAGGATGCCAATGCCGTTATGAAGTACCAATATGATGAACAGCAGGCGGACGAGCACAGGATCGATGGAAAAGTAATCAGCGATTCCGCTGCAAACACCACCGATCATTTTACGCGACGTGTTTCGATATAATCGTTTGTTCATGGTTGCACCTCCTTCGGGGCAAATGATGTCCGCATGCTGCAGTGCGGACGTAAGAGGATGTGCATTACAATACGGCACTGTGCTGTGAATGTTGCAGGACGAGAGCCCTAGCAGGACGAGAGCCCTTGCAGGCCGGTATCACTGCAACGAATCCGGTATTACGGAATCCGGCATTTCGGATTCCCGGATCCCGGTATCCTGAATATCGGTTTCCGGCGCGGTGGTGGTGGAGGGCATGACAGGGCGGTCGTCACGCCAGTGAAACCCGTCGAGGTTGTAGCTGCGTTCCTTGCCTGTCACCATTTTTTCCGGGTAATACGTGCCCTCGACGCCGCGAATACTGCGAATAGAATGCACGTTTCCGTCGTCAAAGTCGATGATGATCAGATCGCTGCTCTCGTGACGCACGCCGTTGAGCTTCATGTCCTCATAGAGGTAGTAGAGACTGATCGCTGTTTCCTCTATCCGGATGCGTTGAGGTTTTTTATCGGAAAAATGCATACGTATATGCTTGCCCTTCGTCTGGTCGAAACGGTCGGGCGGGTAGAGCGTATCCTGTTCGGCGGGTTTGCTGCGTGAAATACTGAAGGCGTTTCCGACAACATCGAGTGTGCGTAAATCATTCTCGACGATAAACGCCGCGATGGAGTCGCCGGTCACCTGGTTCTGTTCGTACCAGAGTACCGGATCCCCGCGCAGTATCATCAGGCTGTCGTCACGCAGGAAATCGGCGCGGTCGGACAACGCCGCGAGGTCTGCGCGCACAATGCGTACATTGCCCTCCGTCAGGAAACTGTTCGATGTGTCGCGCCGTGCTTCCATGTAGTCGGCAACAATGCTGAGCGTATCGAGCACGAGCGAGTCGGTTTCATCATCGAAGGCGCGAACGGTGGAGGAGTCTATCTGGCGGAAGTGCGGGTCGCCGTAAAAATAACTGAGTCGGAGATCGGAATAGTGGCGGACACTGTCGGCAGTGATGACGACGTTTTCGTCCTTGAAGCGGATATGCACATCATCCCACGCGATCACCAGGGAGCTGTCGCGGATATAGTGCATGCGATTGGAGGTGATGGTGGCAGCGGTATCGTCGACAGTCACGTCGGACACGAATTCAGCGATTTTCGATCCGGTCCGGTAACTGCCGATACGTGCCTGCAGTGTCACGTGTCCGTCATTGATATAGACTCCTTCCCGTGACGATGCGGTCCGCGTTTGTCCGTCGTAATTTCCACGCGGCGTTTTCATGATGAGCGTGTCCTGGGTGATTACGACATTGCCGCTCAATTGCGCGCTGTTGCGTGTCAGGTTCTGCGTTGCACGGTCACAGGTGATGTGCACATTGTCCTGCTGCAGACGAACATTACCGATCAGTTCGCGGATTTCCATGTCACCGATTTCGCTCCCCTCCAGACGGTCCGCCGCAAGAACGCGCAGCAAGGAGCGTTCCTGGGCTGCCAGCTGTCCGGTGATGGCGAGCATCCCGAAAAAAAACAGCAGAAGGAAGGATATCCCTTGCGGGGAGTGAGCGCGGAATGTGAGTTCAGGGGTTTGCATGACTCAAGATACATGTTGGGAGATTTCATGCAAAGACACGGACAGAGAGTCTTGTTTTTCGTTTTCTTCCTGCCTAGGTTAAAACATACTCACACTCGTCGTTATGCCTTGCGACTTGCGATACTTTCAGACATACACGCGAATCTCGAAGCACTCACAAGCGTGCTCGAAGATGTCGAACGCATGCGGGCGGATCGTCTCGTCTGTCTCGGGGACATGGTTGGCTACGGTGCAGACCCGGTCGACTGTCTGCATCTGATTCGCGAGCGCGTGGCATTCAGTGTCCTCGGCAACCACGATGCAGCAGTGTTTACCGTCAATGAACGTGGCTTCTTCAATCCCTACGCACGCAAGGCAGTGGAGTGGACCGCGAAGCAACTGGACGCCGACGCCGTGGCCTGGTTGCGGACACTGCCATATCAGATTTCGAGGGACGACCTGCTGTTTGTCCATTCCACACCCCGCGCGCCCGAGCAATGGGATTACGTGTTCAGTGGCATGGAAGCGCGTATGTACGGGCGTCACTTCCACGAGCGTATCTGTTTCATCGGCCATTCTCATGTACCGAGTATCTTTCCGATTGACCCCGATGTACATGAATACCGCTCGGACCGGCGATTTCTGATCAATGTCGGCAGCGTCGGCCAACCACGCGACGGGGACTGGCGGGGCAGCTACGGCATGCTCGATACTGTGGCAGGCAGCTATGAGAACCGGAGAGTCGAATACGACGTCAATACCGCGGCACGGAAAATTCGTGCACGGGGATTGCCGGTACGACTGGCCGAACGACTGCACCGCGGTGAATGAGCGCCTGCCGCAGAATGCAAATAATCAGCCATGATCCGGAGAAATATCGCATGGCGGACCACTGGCTCTGACAGGATTGGAGCTTCCGACAGAAGCTGGCAGTGGCCCTGAAGCTCCTTCCGTACAGGCCACGCCGTTAGTGGCACATCGCCCGGGGAAATCCTGCCATGTGACGGATTTGACTGAGAACTCATTCAATGGTATATTTGCAGACTACTGCAGTTTGCAGTAGATTTAATCTTTTTGGGGCGTCGCCAAGTGGTAAGGCATCGGCCTTTGGAGCCGACATTCGCAGGTTCGAATCCTGCCGCCCCAGCAGCAGTTGGCTCAACCACCCTACAGAGGTGAATGCGCATGTTGGTTTTCAGTGGACGTTCGAATCCGGTGCTTGCCGAGAATATTGCCGCTCATATCGGCGAACCACTCGGCGCTTCCGAGATCAAAACCTTCTGTGACGGTGAGATCTGGGTCAAATATCGTGAGAATATTCGTGGTCGGGACGTCTTTATCATTCAGAGTACGAATCCCCCTGCGGAGAATCTTCTCGAGCTGCTGATTCTGATCGATGCTGCAAAACGGGCATCGGCCAGGCGTGTCACCGCGGTGATACCGTATTTCGGCTATGCACGGCAGGATCGCAAGGACCAGCCGCGCGTGGCGATCACTGCCAAGCTCGTGGCCAACCTGATCACGAGTGCCGGTGCCGACCGCGTTGTGTCGATGGACTTGCATGCGCCCCAGATTCAGGGGTTTTTCGACATCCCGTTCGATCACCTCTATTCCTCGGCCGTGTTGCTGAAGTCCTTCAGGGAAGAATCCATAGAGAATCTCTCGGTGGTTTCACCCGATGTGGGCGGCATCAAGATGGCGCGTTCCTTTGCCAAGCGCCTGAAGGCCGAACTGGTGGTGCTCGACAAGCGTCGCCCGCGACAGAACGAAGCCGAAGTGATGAATATCATCGGTCAGGTCGAAGGTCGCAATGTCTTGTTGGTCGATGATATGATCGATACGGGCGGGACCTTTGCCAATGCCGTGCAGGCGCTGAAAAAGGCTGGAGCCGAGAGTGTCTATGGTGCATGTACCCATGCAGTGTTTTCGGGACATGCCCCCGAGAAAATCCGGGATTCAGGAGTGACGAAAATTCTCGTCACAGACACGATCGCCTTGCGTCCGGCGATGAAGGAAACTGGTCTGGTGGAAGTCCATTCGGTTTCGGGGACATTCGCCGAAGCGATCAAACGCACGCATCTGCATCAGTCGATCAGTTCGCTGTTTGATATAGACAAAGACAAATTAATGTAACGATACACGATTTATCAGGAGAACTCACGTGGCTGCAATCACACTCAAAGCGAATGTCCGGGATTACAAAGGACGCTCGAAATCGAATTCCGCCCGCCGTGCAGGCAAGGTTCCGGGAGTGTTCTACCTCGGAAACTCAAAGAACATTCCCATCGAAGCCGAGGCACTCGAACTGCGCCATCTGGTCTACACTTCGGAGACCCATATCATCGACCTCGAACTCAACGACGGCAGCAGTGAAATGGCCGTGTTGCGCGAAGTGCAGTTTGATCCCATCACTGACAAAATGATGCATTTCGATCTCATCGGTGTTGTCAAGGGACAGATGATGAAATTTGAAGTCCCGGTTGTGCTCGAAGGTGTTCCCGCCGGCGTGCGCGACGGTGCGGTGCTGACGCAGACAGTACACAAGATCGAAGTTGAATGCCTCCCGAGAAACCTTCCGGAGTATATCGCTGTCGATGTCTCACCGCTTGTCGCTGGGGACTCGCTCTCGGTGGATGATATCAAAATCGACGATGTCATCTTCGTCACCAGTGGCGGAGTCACCCTTGCTATCGTATCACATCCGCGCGCGGTTGAAGAACCGGAAGCCGAGGAAGGCGTTGATGAAGGAGTGGAACCAGAGGTCATCGGCCGCGAAACGGACGAGGAAGAAGAGGCCTGAGTCCGGACAACAGGACGGGAGCCGTCAACGACGACCTTCCCGTACAGAGCGAACCCTCCCCGACGGAGGAAGCACGGCGACTGGCCGTTATCGGCCTCGGCAATCCTGGCAGCCGTTATGCGGAGACGCGACACAATATTGGTTTTCACGTCGTGGAAAGACTCGCGGATATATGCGATATTCGCGAGTCTTCGTTTAACACGAATTATTATCAGGCCCGGGCCCGGCATGCCGGCTGGGATGTCATTCTCTGCAAGCCGTGGACATATATGAATCGAAGCGGCGAGGCCGTCATCCAATTGATGGAACAGTATGCCTTGCGCCCGTCCGAACTCCTCGTCATCTACGATGAGGTGCAACTGCCTCTCGGTCAGTTGCGTCTCAGATCGCGTGGAAGCGACGGAGGACATAACGGATTGGGCTCGATACTTTCAATGACGGGAACCGACCGCATCCCTCGTCTGCGTTGCGGGGTTGATTTTTCCGCGTCTTCTGCTGATCTTGCAGGATATGTTTTGAGTCCGTTCAACGAAGAAGAACTTCCACAAGTGATGAACATGATTGACCGTGCGGCGGATGCCGTGATCGCGGTAATGGACATCGGCATGCAGAAGGCGATGAACGTCTACAATACTCCTCCAACAACACAACAGGATTCGTTATGACTGAATTGGGTTCACTGGGATTATGGCCTCCCCTCAGCGGGTTGGTCGGACTGGTTGTTGCCTTGATCATCTATTTCTCGATCAAGCGCCAGTCTCCCGGTACGGAAGTGATGCAAGACATTGCGGAGCAGATTCATGTCGGAGCCATGGCCTTCCTGAGAAGTGAATACAGGGTTCTATCAATATTCATTATCATCGTGTTCATTCTGCTCGCTGTTTTTATCGGAATGAACACAGGCATGGCCTTTCTTGCCGGCGCGATCTGTTCGATACTCGCCGGTTTCCTCGGCATGATGTCGGCGACCAGCGCCAACGTACGTACGACCGAAGCCGCACGGAGTTCGGGACAGGCGCGTGCGCTTCTGGTATCCTTTATGGGTGGATCGGTGATGGGGCTGTCCGTCGCGAGTCTCGGCCTGATCGGTGTCGGCATGTTCTTCATCTTCTTCGGAAATTATGAGCAGGCCGATGTATTGAGCGGGTTTGCCATGGGAGCCAGCTCCATTGCGCTCTTCGCCCGTGTTGGTGGGGGTATTTACACCAAAGCCGCGGATGTCGGCGCCGATCTCGTCGGGAAAGTCGAGGCCGGAATTCCGGAAGACGACCCACGCAATCCCGCCGTGATCGCCGATAATGTCGGCGACAATGTGGGTGACGTTGCAGGTATGGGAGCGGATATTTTTGAGTCCTATGTCGGTTCGATCATCGCGACGCTGGCCATCGCGGCTTCGACCGCCATGGGCGTGATCTTCATGATCTTTCCGCTGATTATCGCTGTCATCGGACTCGGTGCCTCTCTCGTGGGTATTGCGACCATCCGTCTGTTCGCACAGGCCAACCCCGCCGCCGCACTGCGTTATTCGACGATCATCTCTCTGGTCCTCATGCTGCTCGGTGTGTTTATCGCCATGGGGCCGATGGGCATCGCGTTGAATTATTTCTGGCCGTTGCTCGCCGGTGCGCTGGCCGGCCTCTTTATCGGCTTCATCACCGAATATTACACAGGCGGAAAACCGGTCCGCCGTATTGCCGAGGCCAGCCGGACCGGTGTCGCGACCAATATCATTTCCGGCCTTGCCGTCGGTATGGAAAGCGTTATCGGACCCATTATCATGATAGTGCTTGCCATTTTCGTGTCATTCGAAACCGCCGGTATCTACGGCATCGCCATTGCGGCCGTGGGAATGCTCGCGACCGTCGGTATTACCATGTCCGTCGATGCCTACGGCCCGATTGCCGACAATGCCGGGGGAATTTCCGAGATGGCAATGCTGGGCAAGGATGTCCGAAAGATCACCGACACACTGGATTCTCTCGGCAACACTACCGCCGCGATGGGCAAGGGCTTTGCCATCGGTTCTGCCGCGCTTACCGCGCTCGCATTGTTTACTGCATATTCGAGCACCATCAATATGGCTCTCGGTGTCGACAGGGTGTTCGTCATCAATATACTTGATCATACAACCGTGATCGGTCTGATGATCGGTGGCGTGCTGCCCTTCGCTATTGCCGCAATGACCATGACCTCCGTCGGCAAGGCCGCCTTCGCCATGGTCGAGGAAGTGCGCCGGCAGTTTCGTGAGATCAAGGGTCTGATGGAAGGGACAGCAAAACCCGATGCGGCGCGTTGCGTCGATATTTCCACAAAGGCCGCACTCAGGGAGATGGTGCTCCCCGGTGTGACTGCCGTGATCGCTCCCGTGCTCGTCGGCTTTACCCTCGGACCGGAAGCGCTGGGAGGACTGCTCGCCGGCGCCACCGTCACAGGCGTCCTTCTCGCATTGTTTATGGCAAATGCCGGAGGTGCATGGGATAATGCCAAAAAATGGGTGGAACTCGGCAATCTCGGCGGAAAAAATTCCGAGGTCCATAAGGCTACCGTGGTCGGCGATACTGTTGGTGATCCCTTCAAGGACACCTCGGGCCCGTCCATGAACATTTTGATTAAACTGATGTCCATCGTATCTTTAGTGATAGCTCCGCTGATAGCACATCTTGCGAAATAGCGGAAGCCGTTCTTTCTGAAATCAATTGACCCTGCTCGGCGGCGCAACGCGCGTCGCCGGGCCGTTTTGTACCACAGTCCAAAGGGCACCGCTTCAATGAAACGCTTTTACGAGTGCACATTTATCGTCAATCCCGGGTTGGACGATCAACAAATTGAATCCACCGTCAAGATGGCCGAAGACACCATCACAAAAAACGGTGGGGAGATCGTCAAAACCGAGCATCTCGGTCGACGCCGTCTTGCCTATCCCATCACGAAGAAGCACAACGGCTATTACGTGTGCATCGAATTCGAATCCGAACTCCGTATCGTCGACAAAGTCGAGCGTTTCCTGACTCTCGATGAAAATGTCATGCGCTACCTGACAATAGCTCTGGATGAACGCGAGCTCAAAGCCAAACGCGACCGCGCGGCCGTGGCACTGCAGGAAAGCGAACAACAGTCCGGACCTCAGCGTAATGCCAGAAACGCCCCTGTTACCAAACCGGCTGAAAAACCGAAACCCGCAACCGGAGAAAAAGAAGCCGACGCAGAGAAAAAAGAAGCCGACGCAGAGAAAAAAGAAGCCGACGTGAAGGAAGCTGATGCGCCTGCCGCGGAAACAGCGGAAGCGGAAACGCCAGCAGCGGAAACGCCAGCAGCGGAAACGCCAGCAGCGGAAGCGGAAACAGCGGAAACGCCAGCAGCAGAAACGCCAGCAGCAGAAACGCCAGCAGCAGAAACAGCGGAAGCGGAAACAGCGGAAGCGGAAACGGGTGATACGGATACACATGAGCCTGTGGACAGCGA
>JAGTUW010000010.1 GCA_018224345.1 Bacteroidota bacterium | reverse complement strand
TAAGGCAGCAGATCCGTGTGACGTCCGAACCGTTCGATGGCCTGCGCAGCGCCAAACGTTATGGACGCGCCAATGCATACAAGGCGCTGTCAATCAATGACAATCTCGATGAAATTCCGGGCGTGTTCGTGGAAAGCGCCGTCGTACTTCCTCCCAACGGATTGTTTTTTGCCGAGGGCGGAGAAACCGCGACGCTGGAAGTGATATTCAGAAATGTGCTCGCTCCCGTCAGCAACGCTATGGTGGAAATGATATTTGACGATGCACCCCTTTCGGCGGATGTGACCAGTTATCAACTGGGTGCATTGCAGACTGACGAAGCCCGTATGCTCAGCATGCAGGTGCGTCTCGACGACGATGTATTGCTTTCAGAGGGATACATTCCCATCGTTCTGAAGATCACCGATGCTTCCTATGAAGATTATGCCGTCGTCCGCGTGCCTATTTTCCTCGATGAAGCATGGCATACCGTTGTAGACCTGCGCTATCCGTATACGTCCATCGATATGACGGACCGCTGGACAATATGGTTGAGCGGGAATTTCACGGAAAACAATGCTCCGGTACAGGACATCGCATTGCGTTCCACCGATGGTGGTGATCAATGGATGTTCGCTTTCGGTCAGGACTTCCCGAGTGGCCGTGGGGTGTACTGCATCGCAGGCATCGATGATATGACCGCGTTGGTCGGAACCGGTCCGCCCGACGGCATTGCCGCGATTGCACGCACCAGCGACGGCGGTGAGAACTGGTCCTCGACCAGTGTCGCGAATCTCACGCCCTTCGTCAACTGGATTCACATGTTCGACGCGCAGAACGGACTCATGCAGGGCGACCCGCGTTCCAATGTCTGGGGTCTCGCAACGACAACGGACGGTGGTCGAAGCTGGTCAGCGATTGACACACCACTGAGCGCCGCAGACACCGAAGCAGGCTGGAACAACAGTTACGATGTTGTCGGTGATCACGTATGGTTCGGCACCAACAGCAGCATCATCTATCGTTCCACGGATCGCGGTCAGACCTGGGCATCGCAGGCCGTACCGAGCAAAAACTCCGTCGACATCTCCTTCCGCGATGAAATGGTCGGCGTCGCCCGTTTCTCGAAACAGGGAGAACTGGGCACGGACACACTGGCGCTGACTACGGATGGCGGATTGTCCTGGTCGCTCATCTCAACTATCGCCGCAGCGGGCGGGACGGTGATTTTCGAGCGTGAAGGCAAGCGTCTCTGGTTCTTCCAGCAGTCGAACGCCTTTGTGACAACCGATCTCGGTCAGACCTGGAGCGTGCAACCCACGCCAATGGATTTCGACTTCATCCGTGATGCGGTGGAGTGGAACGACGGCTTTGTCACTTCCGTCTTCGCGGCAGGTATCGAGATCTTCCGTTACAACAGTGACTTCATGGTGCTCGATGTGAGTAATCTGCCACATGCCGTGGCAGGAACACCGATCCTGCATCCGCTGTACCCGAATCCCGTTGCCTCCAGCCACGATGGTTCAGTCACCGCACGTATGCATTTGCCTTCGGCCGCGAATGTGCAGCTTGCCATCTTCGACATGAGTGGGAAGAAAGTACGTCAGGCGCTCGATGTCACTTTGCAGGCAGGAGGACATCAGGCACGGGTATCTACCGCCGGACTCCCGGCGGGCAATTACCTGTTGCGGATGATCACGGCAGATTTCAGCGCTACACAGAAGCTGATCGTGCTGCACTGACACGATCGATATCGTACTGTACGTCGATATTGTAGTACTGCACTGCGGCTTCCCCTGAGATACAAGGGCTCCAGACCGGAGCCCTTTTTTTTTGTGAAGGTTGCGTTTATGGATTTCATCTTACGGTTTGCTTTCCTATTTTTTTATGATCTTTAGCTCTCGCGCACTGAATAAACCCAGGTGTTCCATGAAAAAATTTTCCCATGTGCTTCTTTTCGTCCTGATGTTTTCTCTTGCATTCACATCCCTCGATGCAGAATCTCCTGACCGGAACGACGGTCCCGACAGAAATACACTGACTTCCACTGACATCTTGCCGGATGTCATTGTCATCAAATTCCGGCCCCGCGTCCATTTCAACAGTGGCACTGACCGCCTCGGCATCAGCAGTCTCGATCCGGTTCTCTCCCGTATCGGCGCCACGGCGGTACAACCAATCAGCACATTGAAAGAGACGCCCTTACAGAAAGCCGGCAGGCCGGCGTACAATTACGACCGCATGGTCACAGTGCGCTATACTTCCGGTGATCATCCCGAACTGCTTGCACATGAGATTTCCGGGGACCCCAATGTGGAATACGCGGAACCCTATTACGTGTTTCCCGTGCATCACGCACCGAACGACCCGCGCCTCAACCAGCAATGGGCTGTCAATGTCATGAAACTCAGGGACGCGTGGGATATCACCACAGGCGATTCCAGCATTGTCATCGGCATCGTCGACACCGGAGTGGACTGGTCGCATGAAGACCTCGCACTGAATATCCATATCAACCAGGGAGAGTGGGGTGTCAACGGCGAACTGTCGAATAACGGTATTGACGACGATAATAACGGAAAAATCGACGACTGGCGCGGCTGGGACTACTTCGGCAACGGATCATTGCAATCCCCCCGGCCGAACAATGATCCGATGGACGGCTCACTCGGTCATGGGACCAGCACAGGCGGATGCGCAGCCGCGCGCACCAACAATGAGCTTGGCATTGCCGGCAGCAGCTATCGTTCGAAAATTCTTGCCGTCAAGGCTTCACCGGATCAGACCGCTGGCATCATCGGCTACGAAGCCATCGTCTATGCCGCTCAGATGGGATCCCGCGTCATCAATTGCAGTTGGGGGGGGACCGGTTCACGCTCCCAGGCCATTCAGGATCTGATCCATGACGTCACGGAAACCGGATCGCTCGTGGTCAGTTCCTCCGGAAACAATCCGCTCGACAATGACTATGTCCCGCACTGGCCGTCATCATTCAGCCGCGTCCTCAATGTCGGCTCTGTGGAATCAAACGGCAGTGCATCGAACTGGTGCACCTACGGGACATCCGTGCACACGTATGCCCCCGGCAGCCGCATTCTCACCGCGCGCAACAAAGGGGGGTATACCAGTCCCACCGGAACGTCCTTTTCTGCACCTCTTGCTGCGGGTGTCGCCGCTCTGGTATTCGCCATACATCCGGACTGGACACCCGACCAGGTCGCCACCCAACTCCGCGTGACCTCCGATCCTTTCGACACACCGGTGACGAGCAAGCGTTACGGGCGTCTCAATGCCTTCAAGGCCGTCACACTCAACAGCACGCTCAGTGACATTCCCGGCGTACGGTTGCGTGATTTCGATTATGTCTTCCAGGGCGGTGGCAACTCCTTTACCGGACCGGGACAGGTGGCGCGAGTGACTGTCGAGATCGAAAACGTCCTCGCCCCGACATCCGAAGCGGCCATGGCTTATGTCGATATCGATGATCCCTCTCTGAGCGCATTGACCACGGACTTCCCGCTCGGTGCCATGGAAACCTTCGATCGCACCACGATCATTTTCGATGTCGTGCTTTCCGAAAACCCGTCGAGTTCCGAGGGCTATCTTCCCATCCGCATCCGCATCGAAGACGGTGAGTACGTTGATTTTCTCCTCGGACGCATTCCCATCTATCTCGATGACGCCTGGCATACATCGATGAGTTTCGGCGCACCTTATTTTACCTCGATCAATACTGCAAGTAATACTTCCGTATGGGCAAATGCCAGCGTGCAGAACCAGGATATCATTGTCCGTACCGTCAACGGAGGCAGCAGTTGGGGGAATGCCTCGGGTTCCGGATATCCTTCGGGCAAGGGTGTGTACTGCGTTGCCGCCGTCAGTCCGAGCATCGCCCTGGTCGGCACCGGTCCGAGCAACGGTGCAGCAGAAATATTCCGTACCACGAATGGCGGCAGCAACTGGTCGGGAACATCGGTCAGCGACATCACCGGCTTTGTGAACTGGATTCATATGTATGATGCGCAGAACGGAATACTGCAAGGCGACCCGCGGAACAATATCTGGGGTATTGCCACGACGAATGACGGTGGCGCAACATGGACACCGATTCCCACTCCTCTCACGTCCGCCACCGGAGAAAATGGATGGAACAACAGCTATGCCGCCTTCGGAAATACTATATGGTTCGGAACGAACAACAGCCGGATTTACCGTTCAAGAGATCGCGGACAGAACTGGACAGTCATCCCGACACCGAGCAAGCATTCCGTCGATCTGGTGTTTGCCGACAGCGAACGTGGTATGATCCGCTTTACGACGCAGACAGATCTGGGAGGGTCGAACATGCTCGTCGTTACCGAAGATGGTGGTGATACCTGGCGGGAAATCAGTACCGTCACGCTGACAACCGGCGGCAGTATCGAAGCGGAACCCGACGGCAAGCGTTTCTGGCTGATACAGAATAACAATGCCTGGGTCACGACCGATCTTGGGGAAACCTGGCAGGTACAGGCTACACCGGGATCTTTCGATCCGATCACCTGTTCGGCTGCTGCCAGCAGCAGTACAAGGACCGATATCTATGCAGCCGGACTCAATCTCTTCAAGTTTTCCTCGGATGTGGACCCGTACGGAACGAGCAACCTCGGACATGTCAACAATCAACGGGATTTTCGCCTTGACTATCTGTATCCGAACCCCGTATCCACCAGGTCTGCAAACGGTGTCACTCTCGGTTTCACTTTCGATGCAGTCATGACGACACAGATCGCGGTCTACGACAATCTCGGTCGTCTTGTTTTGACGCAGGATGCCGGTCGCCTCGGAATCGGAACACACAGTCTGCATATTGATACTTCTGTCCTTCCGGTCGGGAATTATCATGTCCACCTGCTTGCCGGGGAGCGGGCTGCGGTATCCCCACTGTTAGTGATTCACTGATTTCCGCACTGACGAAAACTTCGTTACAGTAAAAATTTTCTTATACTTGAAGGATACCGCTGTTCGGTATCCTTCATTTTTTCAATCGGGAATATGCACACATGTTCACCTGGAGCCCTGATCCTCAACTCTTTTCTTTCGGGGGTGTTGAAGTCCGTTGGTATGGCCTTCTTTTCTCTCTGGCCTTTCTCAGCAGTTTTTCGGTGATGGTATGGATATTTCACAGGGAGAACAAATCCGATGCATTGCTGAACAAGCTGTTTCTCTACGTTTTTGTCGCCGTTGTTGTGGGTGCACGTCTTGGTCACTGCCTGTTCTACAGTCCGGAATACTATCTGACAAACCCTGTAGAAATATTGAAAATCTGGCAGGGCGGTCTTGCCAGCCACGGAGCCGCAGCCGGCATACTTGTCGCGTTGCTGCTGTTTTCCCGCAACACACGTGGCGTGAACTTTTTCTGGGTCACCGATCGCGTCTCGGTCGTCATCCCGCTCGCTGCAATTTTCGTGCGGCTCGGGAATTTCTTTAATTCAGAAATCCTCGGTCTGCCGACAACGCTTCCCTGGGCTGTCGTGTTCTCGCGCATCGATTCCATTCCCCGCCACCCCGTGCAGCTTTACGAAGCCACAGCATATCTTCTGATCTTCCTTGTCATGGTGCTGCTCTACCGGAAGGGGATGACCGCCAGGCCGGGACGGCTGACCGGCGGCATGCTCTCGATGCTTTTTTCCGCACGTTTCATGCTGGAATTTTTCAAAACAGGGCAATCCACCCTCGATCCAGCCATGCCAATTACGATGGGACAACTGCTGAGCATTCCACTTGTTGCATTCGGAATCTGGCTTCTCGTGCACAGACCGCCGGAAAAAACGAAACCGCACTCTTAGCTCCACGGAGGCTCACCGAGACACATACAGCATTCCTCCGTCTCGCAGGCTGTGCGACGGCGTACGACATTGGAGGAACACGGACAGCAACGAGAGACAATCCAGGAATACGAAAGGTTACATTTATTTCCCTTGCGATCTTGCATTTTTCCGGAAATCGATGTAATCTGCAAGACCTGCGAGAGTAGCTCTTCAGTTCACATACATTCCTTTCATTCCGGAAAATCACATGCAGCGTCTGTTCTCCATCGCTATCCTGCTGATCACACTCAACGCTTTCTCTTTTGCGCAGTCACGTGGTTTCATCCCCCCCCTCTTCGTGCTCCCCGCCGAGGGTGAGGAAATTCGCTTTACTTCAGCGGTACCGCCGGTTTTTCAGCTCCCTGACTATCCCGCCGAGCAATTGAAGAAGGCGATGGAGGGGGTCGTGGAAGTACGCATGTACGTTACTGCGGAAGGCGAAGTGGTGTTCAGTGAAATCACGGTGAGTTCCGGACACAAGGAATTTGATAATGCAGCTCTCGCCAGCGCAATGCGGGCACGCTTCCCTGCCGGCTATGCGACAGTCAACGGCCTGCCCCGCGATTTCCGCACTTCCATGCCTTTTTATTTTCTCCTCTCCACCGATCCGGAGCAGTACTGGCAGTCACGTCTTGAACTGGCACGCGTGCATCAGCGCTATGAAATCGTGATGAAGCGGTTTCAGGACTACATGATGCAACGCAGCAAGGTGCCGCGGGCAACCGTCATGGAAATTCAGCAACAGATGGAAGAGACTGTTTCCATCGCAAAGAACATACACCGCATTCTGGCTGAGAAGAAGGAAACGGCGATTCTCCGGCTCCGCGAGCGCCTCGATGAACAACGTGGCGGAATCGCGATCACCGCGACCGACGATGCAACCTGGAGACGCAGCCTTCACAGCGACGAGGAGGGAGCACATGTCGAAGTCTCCCTTCCCGGCAGCGGAATCGTCAATGCCCGCACAATGAGTGCGGATGACATTGAACGCCTGACACAGGAATTAGAGATCAAAAAATCCTACATGTGAGGCGTCACTTCCTACCGCATTGCCATCCTGCTTTTTCATCCTTACCAAACCGCACGGGCTGCAATTCAGCGCACGGTGTCCTTTCTGTGCGCGGTCGCCGATGTGCTTTGCAATAGCCGAGCAGAGAGACCGTTCAGCGCGTGATGCGTCATTCCCGTGCACGATTTCCGTGTTGCGCTGAAATGTCGTCTTTCGGACAACCAGAACGGTGCCAGAGTTCTACATTGTGCAGACACATTGTTCAACACGCTATCGGAGATACAGATGAAATACAGAATCTTCTTCACTGCGACCCTGTTCGTCTTCCTCTTTTCGTCCCACCTGCACGCCCAGCGCAATGCAGCCGATGCACAGCACCCTGCGCTCGATGGCTACTGCCCCGTTGCCTATGTCGAAATGAACAAACCCATGAAAGGAGATGAGAAGATTTCGTCCACATACGAGGGACACCGCTATGTATTCGCAAACAAGGACGCAAAGAAGATGTTTGAAATGGACCCCGGGAAGTACACCCCGCGCTATGACGGTACCTGCGCAACAGCCATGGCCATGGGCAAACGCATGGACGCCGATCCACAGTTGTTCGCCAATTTCAACGGCGCCCTCTACATGTTTTCCAGCGAAGAGGCCATGCAACAGTTCGGCGACGACCCTGACATGATCATTGAGCAAGCCGACACGCACTGGTCATCGATGGGAGAATAAGGAACAGACTCGTGAATGAATCACCTGCACGGAGGAAAAAATGCCACTGTTCGATGTCATGATAACAACACTTCTCGTCCTGCCTCTCGGCAGCATGTTCGCACAAACCCGGGACACCGCGGAGACTGCCGTCCCGAAAACGGCGGAAGCGGTCTGTCCACTGAAACCGGGTATGACGATCCCATCTGTACGACTTGCAGGGACTACCGGCTCCGGCCTTGCATTACGGGATGCCGTTGAGAAGCAGCCTGCCGTCATAATCTTTTACCGTGGTGGCTGGTGTCCGTTCTGCAGCGTACAACTCGGTCAGCTCCAGGCAATCGAGCAGGAGTTACGCGAAATGGGTGTACAGCTTATCGGGATTTCTCCTGATACACCGGAGCATCTGATGAAAAGCGCTTCACAACATTCCCTGCGCTACACTCTTCTCTCCGACAGCGACATGGAAGCCGCGAAGCAATTCGGGATCGCCTATGAACTCGACGCCCGGACCGTCACCAGTTACAGGGAGCACAATCTCGATATCGAGGCTGCATCGGGAAAGACGCATCATATGCTTCCCGTCCCTGCCGTCTTTGTGGTCAACAGGGAGGGGCGCATTACATTCACCTATGTCAATCCGGATTACAAGGTTCGTCTCGATCCGCAGCTCCTGCTCGCCGCCGCACGTACGGCGCTTGATTCATGATCCCGGTCACTCAGCCGCCGTCGGGGTCTTCCCCTTCATGAAACACAGTTCCACTATATGAAACACAGCCCTGCACATCAGTTGCGGGGCTGTGTTTTTTCACGGGGACAAGCCGTGATCAGCGAAGAATCCGCAGCACCGTGTGCGCAACGCCATCGCCGGTACTGATTTCGAGCTGGTAGTGGCCGGATGGAAGTCCCGAAACACCGACCGGGACAAGCTGCAATCCGCTTCCTGTAAACGCGTTCGGAACCGAAGCTACGACCTGACCGAGAGTGTTGAAAATGCGATACGACACACCGGAAAAAGATGGAACGACAACGGATGCAGTTACCTCCTGCGATGCCGGCTGTGGATAAACATCGAGGATGCGGATGCGCTCCGGCTGTGAAACCAGGAGCGCCTCCGAGTAGGAGTAGTATTCCTGTCCATCGAGTGTCTTGATATACAGCCGGTACTGCACGCTGCCCTCTGTCAGTGTTCCCGAAGTGCGATCGGTAAAGGAGTAGGGGATGCTCTCATCGACGAAGCAGATTCCCGGGACATCACCGATCCTGACCCACCGGGTTTCAGCCGTTATACGATAATCCTGAGCCCACGCCCTCTCGACTTCGTATTCGAGGCAACTGAAAAGCCGGGGAGCGATCCAGTGCAGGAAAAAGTGATTCCCCTCACCCGACACGTTCAACACGAGGCTGTCGCTGCTCACAGTACTTCTCTCATGGGCAGGTGTTGCCTTCTCATCCGTGGATGTTGCATCGTGCAGCCGGAAGGCGGTTGCACCGGAAGGGGATATATCCGAAAGCCGCACCGACAGCCGTTCATCCGGAGCAGCCCATGCCACACCCTGAATCAGGATGCAGAGTAAAAGTGATATGATGGTCCTGTGTGTATGTATCATATGTACAGCATCTTTCTGCCGGACATGGTAAGATGTCCTGCACTGCAATTCACGAACGGTATTCCGGATTCGCATAGTCGAAACGACACCCCGCCCGCCATGCTTCACGATTATTGCCATGGTTTGGAATGCCACCTGCCTGTTCGAGCATACGGGCCAGATGCATTGTATTCCAGGTCATGATCGTAGTATTTCGTTGTGTGAAATCGTTGTCGAAACCTGCACGCGATCCATCCTCGAGTGTATCGCCGTACGAGGGACCCGGCCCGGCCTCGCCGATCCATCCGCAATCCGCCTGTGGAGGAATGGTGTAGCCGAGATGCGACAGCGCATATCCGATTGTCATGGCGGTATGTTTGATACCGTCTTCGTTACCGGTGATGACACATCCACCGACCTTGTTATAATATATCGATTGTCCCTGCTCATTGAGCAGGCCGGACATTCCGTACAGCCGCTCGATGAGAACACGACAGACCGAAGACTCTTCTCCCAGCCAGAGTGGAGTACCGACAACAAGAATGTGCGCATTTTTGATTTTCTCCCACAGAACCGGCCAGTCATCCCGCTCCCAACCATGTTCGGTCATATCGGGATACACACCGGGTGGGACCTGATGATCCAACAGATGGATCTGTTCCACTCCCACGCCGTTTGCGCTCATGATCTCCTCGACCACATTGAGCAGCATCCGCGTATGACTTTGTGATGCCTGTTTTTTGAGAGAGGTGTTGACCAGGATCGCACGCAGACCTGTATAATCCACAGTATTCGCGGAACACAATTCCTGTTGTTTTTCATTGAGCGCCATGGACTCCTCACTGAACTGATGAATTGTAAAACTGAACCATTGCAAAGATACAGGATACGGGTTCGCCGACCGGCAAACTGTCACGAACATGACATTCGACGGAAGGAAGGAACAAATACCAATCTTTCGATCAGGAAAGGGACGATTGAATACTGATCAGTTCGCCGACATCATACCGTGATGCAACGACAACACAGGGGGGCAGGTCGCTGCGAGACGCAAACGCCGTTTCGAACTCGCGCAACACCACCTCCGGCGTATTGTTGTTGGCGCTGAGGTGACCCAGAATCAGTGTCCGCAGTCTGCCGTTGCAATGCGACCCGATCAGCTCCATGGCCTTGAGGTTCGAGAGATGGCCATGCGCCGACCGTATACGATGTTTCAGATGAGGTGGATACGGACCTGCCGTCAGCATGTCCTCGTCATAATTGCTTTCAATCAGGGCAACATCGACATCCGCAAAAATGGTGGTCAGTTCAGATCCGTATGCACCGAGATCCGTCGCATACAGGAATCGTACGTCCTGTATCGTGACGAGAAAAGAAACCGGATCGGCGGCGTCATGTGATTTGGGAATCGCCCGGACTTCGATATCCGCGACCCGTACCGTCCCGGTATTGCCCATGAATTCATGCCGGAAACGCGGCTTGTTTCTGTGCATTCTCCGCCATGTCGCGTCTGTCAGAAAGGTCGGAATGTGATTTCGCTTCGTCATCACGGGCAGGCCGCGGACATGGTCGGCATGTTCATGCGTGATAAAAATGCCATGAATGCCCGACGGCGTACGATCATGTCTGGCGAGTCGCAATTCGATCTGTCTGCAGGATATACCGCAATCGAGCAGTACCGCGGCGCCGCTGACGGGAGATTCCACGTACACGGCATTCCCGTTGCTGCCCGAATTGAGTACAATGATATTCATGAATGCCTTTCCATCCACTGTGTGTGTTGTTGCCCGCAGATCATCGGGATGCCTGAAGCATTCAGGCAAGGGAGGACGCGCGTGATTCCGTCAATACTTCCGGGTGCGGTCAGGGCGGGTGGGCGCCCCGCACCGTAACACAGCAGGCATAACACCGGCGGTCAATGCACGCCGAGCTCCTGGAGAAGAAAATCTGCCTGCCCGAGATATTTTGCAATAAAGAGAACATAACGGATATCGACACCGATACTGCGGCTGTATTCCTCGCTCCACTGGTAGTCATTGACCGTCGCTTCGAAGGCACGGTCAAAATTCACTCCCACCAGTTCGCCGCGTGCATTCAGTACAGGACTCCCGGAGTTGCCGCCGGTCGTGTCCATATTGTACAGCATACCGACAGGCACATCTTCGAGCAGGGCATCCTCGTATTTCCGGTCATAGTTCTTCGTGTTATAGAGTTCGACCAGACGTGCGGGAGCGTTGAATGGTTCCGTGCCGGTATTTTTCTCAATGAGTCCGCGCAGCGTGCTCTGGGGACTGTGATACACGGCGTCGGCAGGCGAGTAGCCGCGGATGTATCCATAGGTCAGGCGCAGCGTACTGTTGGCATCAGGGATGAAATCCCGTTGCTGCCAGGCCATTTTCGCATCGATCAATTCCGCTTCGAGGCGCGTGAGTTCTCCATCGCGTGTACGTCTGCGTTCGATGATACTTTTGTTCACTTGATCAAGCGCACGCACCAGGACGACAAAGGGATCACGGCTTTCCTCTATCTGTTTTTTCTCCCACGCAGCCACGGTTTTTATGCCCGCCGGCGAAGAAAGCACGCTGCCCTCGAAGGCCGATCGCACCTGTTCGACGGCCCCTTCGTAATCGACTGCTCCGCCCAGCAACACCGCAATCGCATCCGGCTTTTGTTCCTTCGGCAGCGTGGAGTAGTCATGAAGGAGTTTGGCAAGAAAATCGAGTTGCGTGCCCTTATGAATCAGACCGTATTGCTGATCGACGAACTTCTCCATGCGTTCGATGTTTTCTTCACTGACCTCACCCTGTTCCGCCGCACGAATGACCGACGTCAGCAGTGCGAGGTACTGATTGCGACCAAGCATCGATGTAACAATTTCCTGTAAGGCCCTGGCTTCGTAATCTTTGTACAACTGCCTGAGTTCGATCAGCGTCCCGTCGTAGGTAGCATTCAATGTCTGGTTTGCTTTGATAAACTGCTGCAGGGCCTCCTCTTCCTCCTGACGTTTTTCCACGAGCGCGATACGTGCAAGGCTCTGCATTTTTCCTTTGTAATTCTTTGTCGCGTTTGCAAGTCCCTTCAGCAGATTCGCGAATTCGAGTTGCAAGGCGCGATCCTCCTTCGAAGCCACTTCCAGGGTCTCGATCATATAATCGTAATGACCCGAGAGATACGGAAGAATGACGTTTTCATACAGCGCGATATAGTCCGATGTTTTGTGCCGGTAGGTACGGCCGGGATAGCCGAGCATGAAGACGAAGTCTCCTTCGCCGACGCCTTCCGGCGCCACTTTGATATAGCGTTTGGGTCTATATGGGACATTATCGGGAGAATACTCAGCTGTGCTTCCATCCGGCGCCACATAGGCGCGAAGAAAGGAGAAGTCGCCGGTATGCCGGGGCCAGATCCAGTTGTCGGTCTCACCGCCATAGTTGCCGATTGCCTGCGGTGGCACATAGACCATACGCACATCGCGGATAATCCGGTAGGTGAACAGCACGTAGCTTTTCCCGGGAAACATTTCCGAAACTTCACAGGAAATATTCTCCCGGTCAGCTTCTTCTTCCCGTGCCAGCTTCTGCATCTGCTCGCGAACGGCATCACTGCGCTCGGCCGGTGTCATCGCATCGGTCGCCACCTCCAGCACTTCCTTCGATACGTCTCGATAGGCCTCGGTAATGCGGCAGATAAAACCGCGTGCAGTGATTTCTTCTTCGCGTGTCCTCGCCGTAAAACCGTCACGCAGGTAATCATTCTCCGGCGTACTCGCATCGACGACGCCACTGAAAGCAATATGATGATTCGTGAGAATCAGTCCGTCGGGAGAAACGAATTCCCCCGTACCCCCGCCCACCTGACAGATCGCATCCACCAGACTGACACCATCGGGATTGTACAATTCGGAAATATCGATTTCCAATCCTTTGGATTTCAGGTCCAGACGCGAGATGTCGCTGAGAGGATACATCCCCTCGTCGGCGGTGAGCCCGACGACAAAGAACAGAGAAAAGAATACTACGGTACTCAGGCGAAAGAATCGTGACATGGTTTCGGCCTCCAATAATGCGCGTACGAATGAGTGCAACCCTTGGGCAGCATCATTCAAGATAAGGAAAAAAGTGATGAGGGAGAGTGGGGAATGATGAGTGATGAATGATGAGTGATGAATGATGAGTGGGGAAGGATGAGTGGGGAAGGATGAAGGATGAATCCGGAAGGCGAAGAGTAGGCCGGCTGCCGGCAATGGGCGATGACAGTCCGCTCTCCGCTTTCCGTTTCATGCGCGTTTACCAGAC
>JAGTUW010000009.1 GCA_018224345.1 Bacteroidota bacterium | reverse complement strand
TCGGTGAACAGTCCTCCTCCCGGCCGCATATCGCGAAGTTCAAGAGATCCGTGTCCGCTGATGAAGCTCAGATTTCCCGGCTGTCCTGTTTCGGGATCAGGGCAGCGATTGTCAATGCTGCCACGGATGAGAACGTGGGAGAAGCTGGTGCAGACGATATCGGCACATTCACTGCGTATCACTCCGTCGACGATCAGGCTATCCTGAATCAACAATGATACCGCACCGTTGAAGGAGAGGATGCTGCCCGCGTTGACAATCAGGGTCGAGAAGCAATGTGCACCGGCTTCGAGCGTCATGTCGTGTTCGACGATCAACCGGGGTGGTGGCAGAACGCGGAAAACAATCTCTGCGGAAACTGTGTCACCCGCCGCGTCGCTGCATTGCAGGTGGACGGAATAGTTGCCGGTGGCCGCAGTGCTGCCTTCGATTCGTCCGCTTTGCTGGAAGGTGAATCCCGCAGGGAGTACTCCTGACAGTATCGACCACGCATAGGGGGGAAGACCGCCGCTGGCCTCGAGTTGATGAAGAAATGGTGTACAGGGATCAATCTCCAGCAAACGTGGAGAAGTGATATGCAGTTGCGGTGACGGGACGTCAATAATCAGCTCACGGGTATTGCTGTCCTCATTCCCCGCCGCATCGACCGCACGAACGACGACATAGGCGCGATCTCCGGGGGTCAATCCCGTGAGTGAACAGGAATGTTTCCCCAGGACCTCATCAGCGGGAGCGTTGAAGTCATGTCCCGCGGAAGTCGTCGCAAGATAGACGCGGTAGCGAAGCTCGTCTGCGGTCGAAATCTCGTCATGTGCGGGTGGCCAGCACAGATCAGCGTTATTACCGCGCCACGTCGCGCCGGAGATACCGGCGAACAGCGGTGGATGCTGATCGAAGCCGGCACCTGAGCGATCAAATGATTGTGCCCAGACGCTGTTGCCATCGGAGTCCAACCGTGCGATATAGATGTCGGCGTCGCCTCCGTGTGCTTCTTCGCGCACGGTGATGACCGCCCCACCTCCGGGAAACGCTGCAAGATTCATGAGACGATGCTTTCCGGTGCGGCTCATGGGAAGTGCGCTCCAGTCTCTTTTTCCGGCGGATGTGTAATGGAGAACATACGGTATGCCATGACCCTGTTCGTCGATTACCGTACCGGCGACAAGATATCCATCACTTCCGTTGCGAACGTATTTCGGCACATTCACCCCGTTCCCTGGTGCAGTGAAGTGATCTGTGGAGAGCTGAATGCCGGTGTCATCGTAAAGATGAAAGGTGCAACGGGAGGGATGAAGAACCTCTGTACTGACAATTGCGATTTCGTTTCCATCGGATGTGATGGCGCCGGGATGTGCCTCTGGAAGAAGTTCCGACCAGAGCAGTGCACCATTGATGGTGAGCACGGCGATACCGCATCGGGATACGGCATCTCCCTCCGATGAATAGAGAAACGCGACCTTTCCTGTTGCGAGCGGAGTCAGACCGATCGCATTGCTGCGGGGCGCGCCATCACCGAAGCCGCGATGCCAGTGCGGAGATCCACTCAGTGTCCACCGTGCGAGATATGCGGTGCTCCCGGCGTTGTGCCACTGCGTGATTGCCAGCAGTAACCCTCCCTGATCATCGAGCGAAAGGGCGACGGCTTTTTCATCCGCACCGAGATCCCAGTGTTTCGTCCACAATGTATCACCATCCGAATTGAAGGCTGCAAGGACGGCATCCCAGTCTCCCCGGGCGTTGATGCAGGAACCAGCGATGAAGGCATGTTCCGTATCGGTTTTCATTGCGGCCACTTCATCGAAGGTGACAGCAGGAAACGAAAGGCGGGAAATCCATTCCTGTGCACAGACATGATTCGTGTGCAGCAGGAAGGCAATACAGGGGAGCACGCACAGGACGATCACTCCCGGTCTCCATGAGTTCATGGGATCCTCCGGAATTGTATGGTCAGTATCGTAATGCGCGTGTGGAAAGGGCCGGTCGGTTGAGTACCGGACATGCCGAATCCGCAGTGTGAGAAAACCGCGGGATCAGAGCGGCATCATGTGTGCGTTCACGCAACACTACAAAACATCGATGACAATGTCAAGAACGTGACGAGAAAAAAATCAAATCACCGACTACGCGCTGTATCATTTCCTTATTGCACGATGAATCATCTGGCAACGAAAGGGCGCGGATACTATCCCTCCGGCCGGGAATGTTTCACCCGCCTCCGGTGTTTTTCGTTCATATCCAATAACACAGGTTTGATATGCTGCGCTCTTTTTTTTCTGCACTGCTGACACTGTTGCTTGTTTGCGAAATCGCGGAGGCGCAGCCCTGTCCGCAACCGGATGCTGCCGGTCCTTACAATGCCGGCTGGACGCTGGTCACCGTACAGCGCGGGAGCAGAAGCATGAACTGCCGGTTGTACTATCCGTCCGTGACTTCGGGCCAGAATGCCGGTGTTCAGCAAAGCGGTGCGCCGTATCCGATGATTGCCTTCGGGCACGGCTTTCTGATGCAGACCTCATATTACAACACCTACTATGCGCATCTGGCCTCTCATGGATATATCACAATTGCCCCGCAATTTCCGGATACACAGCATGGGGAACTGGCGCTGGACCTGCTCGCATGCATTGAATATCTGCGGCAGGCGGACAGCGATGCGACGCACTTTCTCCATGCGACGGTTGACACTTCGAGCGCCGGGGTGTCCGGTCATTCCATGGGGGGTGGTGCGAGTTTGCTGGCGGCTTCCTATGACAGCCGCATTCGCATTGCCGCACCCATGTGTCCAGCGGAAACGAATCCTTCGGTCGTATCCCGCATGAATCAGATTTCCGCTGCAGTATGCATAATCGCTGGGTCATCAGATGGTATTACCCCTGTCAGTGTACATCAACAGCCGATGTACAATGCCGCGAATCCCTTCAAAACCCTTGCTGTGCTGCAGGGCGGCAATCATACCCGCTGCATGGATACACCACTGTTCGATTGGAGCGACCCGGGAGGCAATATGACGCGAAATCAGCAACAGGCCCTGACGCGCAGATACATGACCGCGGCCTTCGATTATTTCCTCAAGGGGGACACCTGCGGAGGCAGCTACAGTTATGGAATCAACGCCTCGCATCCTGATGTGCAGTTGAGCTTCGTGACGGGACCGGAATGGCCCGTCGAACTTGCCTCCTTTTCCGCTGAGCGTCACGGGCACCAGGTTCTGCTGCAGTGGATTACGGAAACGGAAACAGAGAATTTCGGCTTTGAATTACAACGATCACGGGACAATGCGCAATACCGGACCATCGCGTTCATACCGGGTGCTGGCAGTACGACCGTGCGCAGCGCTTACTACTGGCGCGATCCCTGGACAGCTGATGCCTGGTATCGGCTCCGTCAGATCGATCTCGACGGGACAGAGCAGATCCTGCAGTCACATTTCGTTGCCGGGATACCGCACACGCCGCAAGTCTTTCCAACCGAATTCGTGGCAGGCGTTCCTGCAACCCTGAACATACATGGTCAAATCACGCCTGATCGTATTCTGCTTGTCAACGCAGCCGGAATGGTGATGGCTCCTGTCATGCGGCAGGTACATCCATCCGGTACAATACCCCTGCCGCCACTTGCGGCCGGACGCTATTATCTCCTCTTGAGCGCCGGCAACAGGTATTCGCTACACACCCTCACTGTGTACTAGCGAAACCAACCGACCCCTGTCCCTCCCCGATCGTGTTACTCTGCCATGCCACTCCGATGGCATGAATCCACAGTAAGACTATCTTAATTAAATGTAATTCCGATTTAATACATCGTTCATGTTACGCGCATCGCAGTGATATATACAGTACGGGCAATCCCATTCAGGATGCCACAAACGAGGATTTGATCTACAGCTACGCGAAAACAAATGCCACGCCGGGCGCGGTGCGTTCGATTGCGGCAGGGACATCCGGGAATTATTATCTGGATTTCCAGGTGCCGATGGCGGCATTGAATGCAAGGCTCGGGATCGATGAACACACACACCTGCGTCTTTTCTACGGGACGTCGGCGTCGGGTGGAACGATCAACAAGGATTACATGACGGGGAGCGCCGTGGATTTTCTGGGACTGACGACAACGAATTTCGACGGAATATTTCATGGAGGACTGACGCCGCAACCGGTGGAACTCGTATCCTTCGCAACATTTCCGTCGCCCGCACGCGGTGTGACCACGGTCAACTACACACTTGCTGAGGGGGGTAGCGTCGAGCTGTCCCTCCATGATATGGCCGGACGCCGGCTGCGGACACTCCATGCAGCCATGCACACTGAAGCGGGAGTGCAGGCGGCCGTGTTCGATGTCGCGGGTCTGTCCCACGGAACGTACATGCTCCGGCTTCGACACAATGAAGGAACAATGTATCACCCTGTGATGATCATGCATTGATACCGCCAACAGTGGCGATACGCAGCGGACGGCCGGTCGTGAGAGGACATATTCCGGTCGTCCGCTACTTTTTATCGCACATTTCCTGTATTCTCTCGAAAGCAGTTTTTATACAACCTCCTGATCCCGGGTACGGACAGTTTGCTGCAATCCCTGTGTTTGAGCATTTTAGAAGATTGAAGTAACGGCAACGAAATTTCGGTCTTACATAGAAGATGGAACACAAATTCATCAGCATACGCGGCGCGCGGGAACACAATCTCAAGAACATTGATCTTGACATCCCCCGTGGGAAACTGGTGGTCATCACCGGCCTCTCGGGTTCCGGGAAATCCAGCCTCGCCTTTGACACGATATACGCCGAAGGACAACGCCGCTATGTCGAAAGTCTGTCCGCATATGCGCGTCAGTTTCTCGGAGGGATGGAGCGCCCTGATGTGGACAATATCGAGGGCCTCAGTCCTGCCATCTCCATCGAACAGAAAACCGTCAGCCGGAATCCCCGTTCCACCGTCGGAACAGTAACGGAGATCTATGATTATCTGCGTTTGCTTTTCGCGCGTGCGGGGATTCAGCATTGTCACAAAGATGGCTCACCTGTGCAGCGTCAGAGTCTGGACCAGATGGTCGACCGCATGCTTACCTTCGAAAAAGGGACGCGCATCATGATACTTGCGCCAGTGGTACGCGGACGAAAAGGTCATTACCGGGAGCTGTTCGAGCAGATACAGAAAGACGGCTTCACGAAAGTCCGCATCGACGGCAAACTGCGTGAGATAGAAGAAGGGATGAAAGTGGATCGCTACAAGATTCACAATATCGAGATCGTTGTCGACCGTCTCCTGATCGGGAGTGAGGTTACATCACGTCTGAACGATTCACTGGAAATCGCGCTCAGATTCGGTGAAGGCATCGTCATCGTCGATGTAGATGGTGAGGACATTCTGATGAGTCAGAAAAACTCCTGTCCTCTTTGCGGTCAAAGTTATGAGGAACCCGCGCCGAATTCTTTTTCCTTCAACTCTCCCTACGGTGCATGTCAGGAATGTGATGGACTGGGTGAACAAAGGAGTTTCGATCTCGAGCTTATCATCCCGGATTATGAAAAGTCACTCAACGAGGAGGGCATCGTCCCGCTCGGCAAGCCGCGGCGTACCTGGTGGTGGGCACAGATTCATGCTGTCGCCGAGGCGCACGGATTCGATCTCGATACACCGCTCCGTGACATTGGCGAAGAGGCGATGGAAATCCTTCTCCAAGGCAGCGGAAAGAAGAAATACATGATTCCCTATACGCATCCCGACGGACGCGTCTCGCAATACAAACACAGTATCGGCGGAGTGCTGCCGAGTCTGCGGCAATATTATGAAAACACGACATCGAACGGAATCCGCGAATGGGCAGAATCCTTCATGAGCATCAAGGTATGTCCTTCCTGTCACGGAGGCAGACTGCGGCCGGAAAGTCTCTCCGTCCTTCTCGATGGTCGTTCGATTCATGATGTGACACGTGCCTCGATCAACGAAGCGCTGGTGTTGTTTTCCTCCTTGCGTCTTACCGCGCGTCAGATGGAAATCGCTTCACAGATACTCAGGGAAATCAGCACCCGCCTTCAGTTTCTTTCGAATGTCGGGCTCGATTATCTGACACTCGACCGCACGGCCCGTTCGCTTTCCGGAGGTGAGGCGCAGCGCATCCGGCTGGCAACACAGATCGGGACGCAACTGGTCGGCGTGCTCTACATTCTCGACGAGCCCTCGATCGGTCTGCATCAGCGCGACAACACGCGCCTGATCGACTCGCTCAAGCAGTTGCGGGATCTTGGAAATTCCGTCATCGTCGTCGAGCATGATCGCGAGATGATTGAACATGCCGATCATGTCATCGATCTCGGTCCTGCAGCGGGCGAGTACGGCGGTGAAGTGGTCGCGGAGGGGACGGTACGCATGTTGCTGCGAAAAAACGGAAGCGGAAAAGGCAACGGCGCATCGGGGCGGACGGGCAACAGTGTCAGCGAAGACGAAATGCTCCGCCGTATCATTCGAAAGGGGTCGCTGACCTCGGAATACCTTCGCGGCAAGCGGTATATCCCGCGTCCTGAACAGCGCAGGACAGGAAATGGCACTGCGCTTCTGCTGCGATCCGCTCGGGGACACAATCTCAAGAATATCGATCTGCGACTGCCGCTCGCGAGCTTCATCTGTGTCACCGGTGTCAGCGGTTCGGGGAAATCAAGTCTGATCAACGAAACCCTGTATCCGTTACTCGCCAGGCATTTTCACAAGTCCAACATTGCCACACTGCCGAACGACGGTGTCGAGGGACTCGAACACATCGACAAGGTCATCGACATAGATCAGACGCCCATCGGACGCACGCCGCGTTCGAATCCCGCCACCTATACCGGCCTGTTCACGTTCATCCGTGATTTGTTCACCAGTCTGCCGGAAGCAAAAATCCGCGGCTACAGCCCGGGACGATTCAGTTTCAATGTCGAAGGCGGGCGCTGCGAGGTATGCAAGGGGGATGGTGTAAGAAAGATAGAAATGAATTTTCTTCCCGACGTGTATGTGCAATGCGAAGTCTGCAAAGGCAAACGTTATAATCGTGAGACCATGGAGGTCCGCTATCACGGGAAATCCATTGCCGACGTTCTCGGGATGTCCGTCGCCGAAGCCACGGACTTTTTCAGTGAAATCCCACGCATCCATCGAAAGCTGCAGACGCTTTACGATGTGGGGCTCGGCTACATTCGTCTCGGCCAGCAGGCGACCACGTTGTCGGGCGGCGAGGCGCAGCGGGTCAAGCTCTCGACCGAATTGTCGAAAATCGGAACGGGCAACACACTGTATATTCTCGACGAACCGACCACCGGTCTGCATTTCGAAGATGTACGGATGTTGCTCGACGTCCTGGACAAACTCGTAGGGAAAGGCAATACCGTCGTGGTTATCGAACACAATCTCGATGTGATCAAGACAGCGGATTGGATTATCGACATGGGTCCGGAAGGTGGTGACGCGGGAGGCTATATTGTTGCCGAAGGGACGCCGGAAGAAATTGCACGAACGGACAACAGTTATACCGGGCACTATCTGCGTGCCGAACTTGAGCGCGATTATGATATATGAACGAGATTATAATACAAGATAACCAGATGCCGTGTTTCCTGTATCATGACAATTATTGAGCTGGAGACCGGAAATCGTGAAAGGAGCGAGAAATGGCGGAGGTACATAACGTGAACAAAGATGCAGACAAGGAAGTCATGTTACGCCGGGACATTCGCGAATTCGGTGCGATGTTGGGTGAGGTATTGATCGAGCAGGAGGGACAGGAATTTTTCGAACTCGTTGAACGCATGCGTAATCTGACGAAATCCTACCGGCTGGATGGTGATGCGGAGACAGAACGTACTATTCGTGAGGTTGTGGATTCTTTGGATCTCGAACGCGCCTTCAAGCTCATCCGTGCCTTCACGTTTTTCTTCGTCGTCGTCAATGCAGCGGATGAAATTCACCGCATTCGCCGGCATCGCATTCATCTGATGGAGGATGGCGGCGCGCAGCCCGGTTCTCTTCGTGAAGTGCTCGAACAGATGAGTCTCGAAGGACTGCAGGCAGGGGATTTGCGCGGGGTACTGGAGTCGATGGATCTCATGCCGGTCTTTACCGCACACCCGACAGAGGCGACGCGTCAGACCATCCTTCGAAAAATTCTGCATATCGGCGAACTGTTATTGCGCCGCGATACGACTGTCCTCACCGATGACGAGCAGGAAGATATCAGGCATGCAATCCGCACAGAGTTGACAATACTCTGGCAGACCAGCGCGATACGCACGCACAAAACGACGGTGCGGGATGAGATCCGTCGCGGGCTCTTTTTCTTCCGGGATATTCTCTATGACACCGTGCCTGTATTCTATCGTTCATTGCAGCGCAGTGTGGAGGAATTGTATGGTATCGACGATCCGTTGCCGCGTGTTCTTCGTTTCGGATCCTGGATCGGGGGTGACCGCGACGGCCACCCATACGTAACGCCGGAAGTGACGCGACAGGCCTTCGCCCTGCACCGGGCGCAGATACTGCAGCTGTATATTGAGGACACCGATCACCTGTTCAACACGCTGAGTGCTTCCACACGGCTGGTCCCGGCCAGCGCCGCATTGTCCGAATCCTTTGCACAGGACCGTCAGGCATTGCGAGGGCAGGTCCGCGATGAGGATTTGCACGATCAGTCGGAGATCTATCGCGTCAAGACCTATTGTATCTGGCGGAAGCTGCGGAACACGCTGGACGGTGAGGGCTACGGCTATGAGCATGCGGATGCATTCCTGGCCGACCTGAAACTGATGCATGACAGTCTGGTCGCGAATCGCGCGACACTGGTCGCCGAACGCCTGCTGCTTCCGTTGATCTACAAGGTTCGAACGTTCGGTTTTCATCTGGTGAATCTCGACATCCGTCAGAATGCCGAGTTGTTGGAGAAGGCCGTGGCGGAGTTGTTCGAGCGCACCGGCATCTCCGACGATTACATGACATTGACCGAGCACAGACGAACCGCGTTGCTGACGACGGAATTGCTCAACAGCCGGCCCCTGGTCGGCTTGCGTCATGAAATCGAGGGTGAGACGCTGCGCATTCTCGAGGAATTCAGTGTGTTGCGTGAGGGCAAGGAGCAGTACGGCGAGGAGGCCTGCAACGATTACATCATCAGTATGAGCACTGCGCCGAGTGACGTGCTCGAAGCGCTACTGCTGGCAAGGGAAGTCGGCTTGCTCGGTGTACGGAAGGGAGAAATCACGTTCTCGCATCTCGACGTGCTGCCCCTGTTCGAAACCATCGATGACTTGCGCAATGCGGCCGGGACCATGGAACGTCTGTTTACGAATCCCGCGTATGCGCAGCATCTGTCATGGCGCGACGGCAGGCAGAAAATCATGTTGGGATATTCCGACAGTAACAAGGACGGCGGTATCGTCTCGGCGTCCTTTGAACTGTACAAGGCACAGAAGCAGTTGCGGGATGTCTGTGAAAAGCACGGTGTGCGTCTCGTAATCTTCCATGGTCGCGGCGGCAGTGTCTCGCGCGGGGGGGGACCACTCAATCAGGCGATTCTCTCGCAACCGGTCGGTTCGGTCGACGGTGCGATCAAGATCACCGAGCAGGGTGAAATGATTTCGGCCAAGTACGCCATGCCGCAGATCGCGTTGCGCAGTCTGGAACTGGCTGCATCGGCGGTGCTGCGGACAACGGCGGAGTGCCGTGTGCTTCCCTGCCACACCGAGTCGGAGCGCAGGCTGGAAGTATTCGAGGGAATTTCAGGAGATGCAATGCAGGCGTATCGAGCATTGCTCGAGCATGAGGATTTCATCCCGTATTTCCGGCAGGCAACACCGATCGATGTCATAGAGAAAATTGAAATCGGATCCCGGCCCGCCTCACGCAAGCGATCGACATCCATCGGCAACCTCCGTGCCATTCCCTGGGTGTTTGCATGGACGCAGTCGCGCAGCATTCTTTCCGGTTGGTATGGTTTCGGGACAGCGTTGCAGACAGCGGTGGAGCAGGGGCGGCTGTCGTGGAAGGAGTGTCGCGGCTGGTATCAGGACTGGGCCTTTTTCTCCACACTTGTCGGCAATATCGAAATGACGTTGCTCAAAGCGGATATGGGCATCGCAGCGGAATATCTTGCGTTGTGTGATGATCAGCAGCGGGCAACTGCCGTGTACGCACTCATTCGTGACGAATATGAACGCACACGCAGTGCGGTCATGCGCATCACGGGAGGGAAAGAACTCCTGCATGACAATGCCTCGCTGCGGCGGTCGATTCTTCTGCGCAATCCGTACATCGATCCCATCAGTCATATCCAGGTGGCATTATTGCGGCGCTACCGCGACAGCGAGCGTCCTGCGTCCGAGCGCGCTGATATCCTCAAGGTTCTGCGTTCCTCGGTCAATGGTATCGCGGCCGGCATGCGCAGAACCGGGTAGCAATTGAACGATACCATGAGTGCGCAATGAGTATCGACATTGAGCGGACGGCGGAAAGTGGTGTTCTTTCCGGAAAACGGCGCAGGGTTGCCGCTTCCGGGGGGGGGTGTGGTGCGGTAAGAAAAAACCACAAAGTCACTAAAACACGAATAAAGAGCACGAAGAGGGTTCAGAGCGCTCCTTATTCCATAATAAGCGTTTCGAAAGCTTTTTGTACTCTTGTTTGTGTGTTGGTGCATTGGTGGTTTTTTCTTCCAGGGTTGTGTATTATTGAATCAGAATTCAGTAAAAAGCGGACTGGTGATATGAGAAGAAGAACGGGAGACAAGGAGCGTTGGATCACGGCGGCAGCGATGAAGATCTTTGCGCGTGAAGGGTTTCACGGTGCGAAAATTACCTCGATCGCGAAGGAGGCCGGTGTCGCCACGGGCAGCGTCTATCTGTACTTCGCCAACAAGGAGGGGCTGCTGCAGCACATTTTTTCAGAACTCTGGCAGGCAATGCATGCATCGTTTCAGGATCTGCTATTGCGAAAGGAGTTGACGGAGAAGGAGAGGATAGAGCATTTGATTGACAGTATTTTTGATCTTTTCGCTGACCGGCCTGCACTGGCGCTGTTGTTCGTCAACGAACAGCCCTATCTGCTTCGCGAGGCACCGGGTGAGATGATGTATCATTATGTCGACTTTCTGCGCATGGGAGAACAGGTCGTTCGTTCCGGAATCGGAAAAGGCGAGTTTTCTCCCGACATGCACCCGCGGGTGTTCACGAATTTCGTTTTCGGCGGTATCCGGCAGTTGCTGCAGCAATGGGCACGTGCACCGCGACAGTTTCCGCTCTACGTCATCCGCACCGAGATCAAGCGAATTGTCATGCAGGGACTGCTTCCCCGTGCGGTACTCAATCCTGCCGGGAACGTACGTGCTTGACGAGGGACGTGGCCTGGGCGGTGGGTGTGATGATGATTTGATTGACGCTGACATGCGGCGGACGCGTTGCGCAGAAGAGCACTGCCTCGGCCACATCCCAGGCGGCGAGAACTTCCATCTCCTGATACACTGCAGCGGCACGGGTTGCGTCGCCACGGAAGCGTACAAAACTGAATTCGGTTTCCACCAGTCCCGGATCGACGCTGCTGACGCGAAGCGGCGTATCGACCAGTTCCATGCGCAGAGCGCGTGTGATCGCATCGACCGCGAATTTCGTGGCATTGTACACCGCGCCTCGGGGATAGGGGTCATGTCCCGCAATTGATCCGATATTGATGATGAGACCTCGCTGCCGTTCCACCATGCCGGGAATGAGGCAGCGGCTTACCCACAAGAGTCCTTTCACATTGGTATCGATCATTTCCTCCCAGTCATCCATATCCCCTTCATGCAGTTTGTCATATCCCCGTGCCAGACCGGCGTTGTTGATCAACACATCGACAGTTTTCCAATCATCCGGGAGTGTGTCGAGCGTGTGTTGCACCGCTATACGGTCGCGGACGTCGAGCTCCCTGGTCAGGATGGTTGCATCATGGCGTGAGCGAAGTTGTATTGCAAGCTCATCGAGGCGATCGATACGCCGCGCACACAGTATCAAGCGTGCACCGGCAGCGGCGAAGCTCTCGGCGCAGGCCATGCCGATGCCTGAGCTTGCTCCGGTGATGAGTACGATACGGTCTTCTATTGTCTGCATGGTTCTCCTCTGCATTGGAAATGGGCTCCGCGTCCGTGTTGCGTGACAATGAGCGGGCGGTAGCGCCCGAGCGGCTTCCGGAATATAAAAAAAAGCGAATGAAATTCGCTTTTCAAACAGTCAGTACCTGCGGCATCATTGCGCTTCCAGAAGTCGCAGTGCCTCTTCCAATTCCTCGATCCGTGTCTGCTGGCGATTGACGGTTTTGATGAGTTCAGGGAGATGACGAATAGCTGCTTCGAGGCGGAGTTCTTCGTAGATCTCGCGTGCGGGACTGCCGCGAAACAGTTTGCCTTCTCCCCGGAGATCCTTTGAGACGCCGGATTGCGCACCGATAGTGACTCGGTCACCGATAGTGATGTGCCCGACGAGGCCGACCTGTCCGGCGATGATCACATTGCGACCAACGACAGTGCTGCCGGAGATGCCGGATTGCGCGGCGACGACGGTATCCTCGCCGATTTCTACATTATGCGCAACCTGTATGAGATTGTCGAGCTTGGCACCGCGGCGGATCAGTGTCGCGCCAATGGTGCCACGGTCAATGCAACTGTTCGCCCCGATTTCGACATCGTCCTCGATGACGACGGAACCCACCTGCGGGATTTTCTCATAGCTGTCTTCAACGGGAGCGAAGCCGAAACCGTCGCTGCCGATGGTGGTGCCGGAATGGATGATGACCTTATCACCGACAATCGTGCGGTCGAGGATGGTGACATTCGGATAAATCAGCGTATTGTTCCCGATGGTCACATCATTGCGTATCACCGTTCCTTCCGCGATGACCGTGCCTTCGCCGATACGGACGTGTCTTCCAATCGAGACATGAGCGGCGATAGTGGCACTGTCTGCGATTGTCGCAGTCGGATCGACATGTGCGAGCGGGTGAATGCCTGCATCTGCATAGCGTGCAGGAGGATGAAAGAGGCGCAGTGCCTTGACGAAACCGAGATAGGGATCCTTCATCCGCAAGTAGGAGAGATCATCACGTGTGACCGCTGCGTCGTCCGAAATGATCACGGCAGAAGCGCCGGTCGTCTCGAGATGCTTCCGGTATTTTTTGTTCGCGATAAAGGCCAGTTCGCCCGGTCCGGCCGACTCGATCGGCGCAAGACCAGACAATGCAAGATCGGCGTCACCTTCGATAGTGGCGTCAAGCTCCTGTCCCAATGTGTGTAATGAGATATTCACGATGTACTGAACCTATCGACTCTGGAACTCGGGTGGCTGATCTGAAGGCGGCATATCGGCATCGGGTAGTGGTGGAGGTGTGCGTCCCGGCCGGCCCTGTTGTCCGCCTCCCTGTTGGCCCTGCTGTCCGCCTCCCTGCTGTCCTTCTTCACCGGAGAGCGTACGGGGCGGTAAAGCGGTTTTGATGCGTTCGATCGCATCCTTGGTCAGGTCGTATTCGTCTTTCGCGTAGATGATCATCACACCCCCGCTTTTGTCGAAGACATAGTCATAGCCGCGCTCGACGCCGAGTTGCTTGACCTGGTCGAAGATAAGGTCTTGTATAGGACGCATGAGTTGATCCTCGAGTTTGAAGAGCTCACCGTCCTGTCCGAATTTCTCGTCCCGGTACTGCATGATGCGCGCATCGAGTTCCTGCAGTTCCTGTTCCGCGCGCGCGCGGCCCTGATCGGTCAGGATAAGTTTCCGTTTATCGTAATCATTGAATTTCGCCTGCCACTCATCTTCCAGTGACTGCAATTCCTGCTGCCATTTGTCCACCTGCGCATCGAGCAAGCGTTGCGCTTCCTGTGCTTCGGGCAGTTCCTGGAGAATGGCGCCGATGTCGACATAGGCGATGTTCTGTTGTGCTGTTACCTGCACGGCCGCACCGATGAGCAGTACGGCGATCAGGACGGAGATGCGTATTCTTCTCATGCGTAACCTCATACAACTGTTAGCGTGATCCTCGTTTCAGATGGTCGAGTACCTTGAACGTATAGTCGAATTTCTCTTCTGCGTAGAGCAGGAGCGCGGCATCTTCGAGTTTGTCGAAGACGAACTGGAGTTTTTCCTCTTTCGCGACCGTTTCGATTGCCTGAAGGACTTTGTTCTGTAGTGGCTGGAGCATGGTCTGACGCAGGCGCGCAGCTTCACCCGTCTGACCGAATTTTCTCGTACGGTAATCGGTCACGGCCTGTTGCATACGCATCAGTTCCTGCTGCCGTTCCTCTTTGGCAGTTTCGGACATCATGCCCTGTTGTGCCTGATAGGCCTCGAATTCAGTCTGGAAATTCCGTGCCATCATGTCGAGGCTGTCCTGCCATGCGGCGAGTCGCTCGTCGAGTTGATTCTGAATATCTCTTGCTTCCGGCAGACCTTCGAAGATTTTCTGTGAATCCACAAAACCGATGTTCAGAGATTGTGCAGCGGCGCTCATGCCGAATGCGAGAAAGCAGATGGCGGCGAGAAGGAGAGAGATGCGTTTCACGTTATCCTCAATGTCGTATGAAAAAAATCGAAAGTAACTGTATCACGTCGAAAAATATCAAAAACCGCGACCAAATTGGAAGTGGAAATGCCAGCCGTCCGCTTCACCGTCCTGAGGCTGCACGTCATCGAAGCCGTACCCGTAATCGAAACCGATGAGCCCGACGCCCTGGATGAGCAGGCGGGCGCCGACGCCGGCACTGCGCATGAGATGGAAGGGGTCGAAGAAACGCTCGTCAAGCCAGACATTTCCGGCTTCGACGAATCCAAGTACATAGAGCGGCATGGGATTGAGTGTGAGAGCGAAGCGGAGTTCGGCCACATAATGCGCGTAAATGGTACCGCCGGTAATCTGGCCGGTGACGCGGGGGCCGATACTGCGGTCTTCGTAGCCACGCAGGGGCATGGTCTGATATTGGAGGCCGCTGCCACCCATAAAGAAGTATTCGATCGGCGGGATGTAGGAATCCGCTCCAAAGCCTTTGACCATACCGAATTCCGTCCCGGTGTAAAGCGTCAGACGGTTTTGTTCGGCCACGCTCATCAGCGGTGTGAACCATTTGAGTGAAAGCTGATGCTTGTGATAGTCCACTGACCCGGGAAGCGGGCCGCCGCTGAGTTCCGTCGTCAATGCGACGCGGGAACCGGCGCTGGGGAAAATGGGGCTGTCAAGGGAGTTGCGCGAGAGCACCTGGGTGAAACTGACTTGTGTATAATTGCCGGTGGCGTAGAAAGTGCCGCCGTCCCTGACATCCAATTCCTGGAAGCGCATGAACCAGTCAGCGCGGGAGAAATCGTCCGGCCAGCGGAAGCGGCGTCCGAGATTCACCGAAGCACCGGTACGGCGCATGTCAAAGGCATATTGCTGGCGTTCGTCATAGAGTGAAAAACCGATTGATGTCGGTGTATCCATGAACCATGGCTCGGTAAAGGAGAGCGAGAAAATACGGAAGCGCGAGGCTTCACCGAAT
>JAGTUW010000008.1 GCA_018224345.1 Bacteroidota bacterium | reverse complement strand
TCGCGGATGGCGGTGACACGGACGACCCGGTTCCTTCTGGTAATCGTCTTGACACGCACCTCGATCGGCAGTGTACTGCCATCATGCCGCCGGGCCTGATACTGGTACGTATGCCCGTCGAGAATGCGCTCTCCCTCCGGAATTTCGTTGCCTGCCACGGCAGGGACAAAGTCTGTCACAGGCCGGCCGATCATTTCGATCGGTCGGTAACCGAACATCTCCGCAAGCTGTTCATTGACGTCGAGCACGAGACCATTTTCAATGAATGCGATGCCTTCGAATGCCGCTTCGGTGAGATGTAATGCCCGCTCGCGGCTCTCACGAATCAGTTCGTTGCTGCGCAGCAGACCATCGAAGGTGCGATATGCGATCATGAAGGCAAATGCGATGAAGCCGAGATCATCGATAATACCGATGGTGGCAACATTACGTTCGAGCAACACCGTGTCGATCAACACACCACCGAAGGCGATAATGAGAACAATGGACAGTCGCAGTGCATGCCTGCGATTTCCCTGCCGGAAGTCGTGTCGAACTGCCAGCAGGCAGTACAGCATCAGGGCGAGAATCAAAAGGATGGAAAGAATATTGCTGTTTCCGGTCACACCCCGCAAGCGGACATGTTCCTCTCCCCATATAGAAACAGCACGTTGGATTCCGGTAACTGCGTCGAACGTAATACCATAGGGAAGCAGCCAGTTGGCGATCAGCAGCAGCACACTCGCAGCGGTCAATATTGCCATCGCCCATTGATTTCTGTAACCGGTCATCAATGAGATCATGACGAGCATCGCAATGCCGGCGAGGAGAAAGAAGGTATTGAGCCATTGTTCTATCAATACCGCACCGGTAACATCCCCGACATATACGCCCGCCACGTTGCAGCTTATGACGCCAACGAGAGTGACAGCCAGTGCGAAATACGAAAGGTTCACACTGCGTTCGATCCGCCTGAAGTAAAGGAACAGACTGAACCCTCCACTCAGCACGAAGAGGCCGCAGATAATACCGGAAAACAATGTGTAGAGACTCATGGCCAGGATTTATCCTTTCTCGTCAACGGGGCCGTGTAATGTACTTCCTTCCGGTTCGGACGCTCAATCATGGGCTTATACACCGGAATACATCTGAGACAGCGAGACCGGGAACATATTACGGACTTCTCTGAGAAAGTCAAATTCTCGATCGGGGAGGCGGGAGCGGAAAACCGAAATGTATCGTGAAAATCGAGGCAACGCTGAGACAGGATATTCAGCATGTGCTGCTCACAACAGCATTCTCACCACGGCGACACCACAGGGTGTCCACAACCGACCGGGAGCCCATTGTTGATATTGTCCCCCACCGACCGGTCACTGGTCTTGTACCTTAATTTCCGGAAGATTCATCTTCTGTCGGCCCGCTCATCGTACCGGGCATTTCCTTGATATACACATCGCGCTGCGGGAAGGGGAAGACAATGCCGCTTTCCCTGAAGCGCTTTTGTATTGCATAATACAGCTTGCTTTGCAGGACGCCCGGGCGATCGGTGTATTCCCGTGTCCAGACACGCAGATTGAACACGATACCGCTGTCGGCGTACTCGTGCAGAAGAACGTCCGGCCGTGGTTCCACCAATACGCCGATTTCATCTGCCGCTACTTCCATGAGTTGCTCCCTGACGAATTCCGCATCGGTTCCGTAAGCGACAGCCACATGAAAATTGAATCGCACGTTCCGGTCGGAGTGACTCCAATTGATCACGGTACTGGAGATAAACTCGGAATTCGGAACGATGATGGAGATGTTGTCATTGGTGCGGATCTGTGTCGCGCGCATGGAGATATCGACCACATTGCCGACGACATCCGCGATTTCGATGCGGTCGCCGACCTTGATCGGTCGTTCGATGAAAATAATAAACCCGCTGACCAGGTTGTTGACGATGGTCTGCAAACCGAAACCGATACCGACACCGAGGGCGCCGACAAGCACCGTGATGCTGGTCAGGTCGATACCCGCGCTTTGCAGGATAATGATAAACCCGACTGTCAATACCAGGTAACGGACAAATGATGCGACGGCGACCCGCTCTCCGAGGTCGATATTACTTTTCGCCATGACGCGATAGACAAGCAGTTTGTTGAGCTTCGCTGTCAGATAGAACAGAAGAAAGATGAGGACCAGCAGATAAACGATGGTCCACACCGTTACATGTGTCTGTCCCATGGTAAAGAGCGGGAAGCCGAACAAATCGGCAACGCTGTCAACAAAGGAATGAAAGGCATCCATGGTCAATCCTCAGAATGGGAAGAAAACGGGGATCAGGAGAATTCCGAGGACCCAGAACAGCAGGGTCAACGGAGTCCCGACTTTGACGAAATCCATGAAACGATATTGTCCGACACCGTAAATCATCGTGTTGGTCTGATAGCCCACAGGGGTGAGAAAACTCGCCGATGCTGCGAAGGTGACGGCAATCAGCATTGGGCGTGCACTGACACCCAGTGCCTCGGCGGCGGCAATGGCGATTGGGGCGATGAGAATGGCGGTGGCATTGTTCGACATGATGCCGGTCAGCAGTGTCGTCATCAGGTACAGCACAGCGAGCACTGCCAGGGGACCGAATTCGCCGACCACATTGATCAGGCCGTTCGACATAAGCAAGGCAAGGCCTGTTTTCTCCATGGCGATACCGAGTGAGATAATACCGCCGAGCAGAAACACTACGTTCCAGTCGACAGCCTTGTACACTTCCTCGAGTGTGATGCTCCGCGTGGCGACGAGCAATATGGACCCGACTATGGATGCCGTGACGATGGGAAGCACTTCGAAACCGGCGGCAAGGATGACACCCATGGTGATCAGAAGAGCCGGGACGAGTTTCGATTTCCGTTGCAGAGGGATTTCCACTTTGGAGGCAATGACGAAGTTCTGATCAGACACCAGGCGCGGGACCTCATCGCGTTCGACTTCCAGAAGGATCGCATCCCCCGCACGCAACTTTGTATTCCGGAAACCACTGTGCAAAAGCTGTCCCCTGTGACGCAGGGCAAGCGCTGTGGCGCGAAACATATTGCGGAAGCGGGCGCTTCTGATCGTCGCCCCTGCCAGAGACGAGTTGGGTGCGATGATGACTTCGAGCAGCGCCATTTCTTCCGCATCGAAATCCTCGTCACGCACCGGGACATCACCCGTCATCGAAATACCGACACTGTTTTTCAGTTCCTGTATCTGCTTGACGTCACAGCGCAGTCGCAGGATATCGTGAGCTTCCAGTACGATATCGGGCATGCTCTGCTGAACACGTTCGCCGTCACGAATCACGGCCAGAATGTCCACATCCAGATCCCGGACCAGCCGGGACTCCGGAATACGCTTTCCGACCGAGGCCGCATCGGGCAGCAGCACGACGTCGGTCAAATATTCCGACATTTCAAACCGCTCCGTAAGTGATGCCTCCGATTCACGCTTCGGTATCAGTCTTACACCGACGACCATCATATATGCCAGGCCGACGAGGAAGAACAGCGCACCGAGCGCCGAAAATTCAAACATCCCGAAGGGCGGCATATCGTAATCCGTTGCGATGGAACTGACAAGGATGTTCGTCGACGTTCCGACCAGCGTGCAGAGCCCGCCGAACATCGAGGCAAAGGAAATCGGCATCAGCAGACGCGTCGGACTGATGTCCGTCTGTTGTGAGACGCTCATGAGAATGGGAATGAAGACAGCGACTACGGGTGTATTGTTGATGAACGCCGATGTGATGCCGATCAATATCATGGTCGGCAGCAGACCCACCCAGTAATTCCGGCTGAACAACTGATTCGACAGCAGGGCAAGATAGCTCACCGCCCCGGTGTGCCGCAATGCCGCACTGATGACGAACATCGCCGCCACGGTCACCGTGGCAGGATTGCTGAAACCGGAGAGTCCTTCCCCCGGTGTCAGCACGCCGGTCACCAGCAGAGCAGCCATGACAATCATAGCTGTCAGAT
>JAGTUW010000007.1 GCA_018224345.1 Bacteroidota bacterium | reverse complement strand
CTGCGTCCCGGCATTCCGGAACTCGTCGCACGTCTGGTTGCGATCCCCGGTATCGACACACTCGCGATCACCAGCAACGGCACGAGACTCGCGGCGCAGGCGACGGCGCTGCGGAAGGCCGGGCTCGATGCAGTCAACATCAGTCTCGACACGCTGCGTGCGGATCGTTTCCGGGCGATCACGCGCCGTGACGATCACGATGCCGTCCTGAAGGGAATAGCGGCAGCGCTGCACGAGGGATTCAAAACTGTGAAACTCAACATGGTGGTGATGCGCGGCATCAATGACGATGAAATCGAGGATTTCATAGCATTGACGAGAGATGCACCCCTGCAGGTCCGTTTTATCGAATACATGCCTTTCGACGCCAACGGCTGGGATGCAGACCGGCTTCTGCCGGGTGCCGAGTTGCGTGCGAGAGTGGCGGAGAAATATATCCTGCATGCAATCGGGGACAGCAGGGGCGCCGTCGCAAGCAGCTATGCAGTCGAAGGACACCGTGGAACGCTGGGCTTCATCTCCTCGATGACCGAGCATTTTTGCGACGGGTGCGACCGGCTGCGGCTTACCGCGGACGGTGCGTTGAAGATCTGTCTTTTCTCCGAAGGCGAAGTCAACCTCCGTGACCTGTTGCGCGCAGGCGCGACGGATGAAGACGTCATGGCGGCGGTGCGTACCGCCCTGGCCGGAAAATGGCGCGCGCACCCCGGCGCAAAGGAACTCGTGCAGTTGCACAACAGATCGATGATACGCATCGGAGGGTAATGCAGGCGCCACCACCGCCAGGCACAGGCATTGCGAAGAACAGACATTGCGCAGCACAGACATTGCGCAGCACAGACATTGCGCAGCACAGACATTGCCAGGCACAGACATTGCGAAGAACAGACATTGCGAAGAACAGAAGAATTCACGACATGAATCGAGGTAGCTCATGATAGATGTTTCACGAAAACCCACGACACTGCGGCAGGCGCGCGCCGAAGCCTTTCTGCGTGTTTCGCCCGAAGCCCTGCGTATCATGCGCGAAGGCGGACTTCCGAAAGGCGATCCGTTGCCCGTGGCACGTGTGGCGGCCGTCCAGGCGGTCAAGCGTACTGCGGAACTGATTCCGTACTGTCACCCTGTCCCTGTAGAACATGTTGCGGTGGACTTCGAGGTCGGGCAGGAGGAAGTACGCATTCTCGTTGCCGTCACGGCGATCTACCGCACCGGTGTGGAGATGGAAGCGATGACGGGTGCGGGAGTCGCGGCGCTGACGATTTACGACATGATGAAAATGGTGGATGAACAGATGGAAATCCGCAGCGTCCGTCTGCTGGAAAAGCGGGGTGGAAAATCGGATCACCGTGACCGTTTTGACCAACCCCTGCGCGCCGCTGTGCTCGTCCTTTCCGATTCCATCGCGGCGGGAGAAAAATCCGACGCCTCGGGATTGATGATTTGCGAGCGCCTGGAGGGTGAAGGAATTGAGATCGTCGATTATTCCATCATCCCCGACGAAGCAGATACGATCCGGAGCAAGGTTCTTCACTACACCGATGCACAGCATTGCGATCTCGTCATCACGACGGGAGGTACGGGATTCAGTCCGCGTGACTGCACACCGGAGGCGTTGCATGACATATTCGATCGCGATATCCCCGGCATCTCCGAGGCCATCCGTCTGCATGGCCAGGCACGCACGCCGTATGCGATGCTCTCACGTGGTATCGCGGGCATACGTGGCCGCAGCATTGTCATCACGCTGCCCGGAAGCCGCAAAGGTGTCGCGGACGCGCTCGATGCGATATTTCCCGCTGTCCTTCACTCCTTCAGAATGCTCTGGATGGACGCGAGTCCGGTACACGAAGCCCATCCCCCGGGGCCGACGGACACAGGTGCGCCAGCGGACACCCCTGCGCCAGCGGACACGGCTGCATCGATGGACACGGCTGCATCGATGGATACGGCTGCATCGATGGATACGGACACAGCGACTACCCCGGAGGCGTCATGATCAGTGTTGACGAAGCACAGGCACGTATCGGAAGCGATGTGGCAACGATGCGCATTGTCATGCGTCCGTTGGCACAGCTTCGCGAAGATGTGTTGGCTGAGGACATCGTTGCGCGTGAGGACATTCCCCTGTTCGATGCCACGGCTATGGATGGCTATGCCATCCGCAGCGCCGATGTCCGTCAAGCCGATGCGCAGCATCCGGTGCGACTGCGCGTCGTCGGTGAGATCCAGCCCGGGGTTGCTCCCGGCAGGGCGTTACGGAGCGGTTGCGCAATGCGCATATTCACCGGCGCGGTTGTTCCGCCGTCTGCCGATGCGGTAATCATGCAGGAGCATGTGCAGCGGGAGGCGGATATGATAACGATTACCGGCCCCGTTTCCCCGGGGATGCACATTCGTCGCAGGGGAGAGGAATTCCGGGCTGGCGCTCCCGTGCTCGCACGCGGCAGCGTCGTGACGCCTGCGGTCAGTGGACTGCTCGCCACGCTCGGGTATGCGCGTGTGCGCGTGTATGAGCGTCCTTCCGTCACATTGCTGGTCACCGGCAACGAACTGCGTGCGCCTTCCGAGTCGTTGGGGCCGGGTCAGATACGCGATGCGAATTCTTTCGCGCTCCGTGCG
>JAGTUW010000006.1 GCA_018224345.1 Bacteroidota bacterium | reverse complement strand
TTTCTCTCAGTGTATTGTCGGAGGCAAAGCCACCTGGATAATCCGGTTCCGGACCACCGATACTGATCCCGTTGAGCGCGTTCTCCAGTTGTTTGTTGTCGAAGGTCATGCCGATGACGTTGTTTCTCACGATGTTATGATGCGCCTTCGCGTTGCGTGTGATATCACCTACGAGATGAATACCATTGCCCGCATTCCCCACGATCATATTGCCCGAGAGCGTATTGCCATAACAGCCACCCATGAGCAGGATACCGTCGCGTTGATTGCCGGCTGCCGCCTTCCCGGCGAGAGTTGATCCGATATAATTACCGCTGATCGTATTTGAATAGATGCGTCCGCCCTTGCAATCGGACAGGAGGACTCCCTCGCCTGTGTTTCCGGAAATGACATTCCCGAACACCAGGTTGTCATATGCCAGCCCGGGAGCATGTGAATAGCTGACGATGCTGATCCCCGCCCAGTGAGTGTGCAGTGTTTCACCTCCATTCGGACGGACAGTCACGCCGTTTGCGTCGAGGCCGATGATGCAATGTCGAATGACATTGTCTCTGGTCCCGGATTTGATTGCCTGAATTCGTATGCCTTCCTCGGCGAAGTTGTTGATCACCAGTCCCTTTACCTGATTCGACGGAGAGTGTACCCAGATTCCCGGTGTGTTGCCGGCGCGACGTCCGTCGATGACGATACGCAAGCGCATCGTGGCCGGTGGATGTTTGCCGAGGCCGCTGTGTGGCTGGGAGAGCCCATCGATGATGACACCGGCAGGATCGGACAGTGGAGGGAGTGCCGAGCCCAAGGAAATGATACGGGGTCCATCGCCGGATATGTCGAAGGTGATGATGTCGGGACCCGGATTGGCATTGGACTGCAGTATGGCCCAGCGAAGTGTATGTGTCCCTGCGTCGGCCGTACTGCGCACGACATAATTGGCCGCATAGACCGGCTGCAACAGGAGAAGCATAAAGAGCAGGGAATAAAATATTCGGAAATTCATATTGATACTCATGTTGATCGTGGACATTCCTTTTGTCGATCGTGTTCTGTTCGCGTCATGGCGCGATCAGTGTCGTTTATGCGGACCTGAAAGTCCGCTATTTCGGGCAGACTTGGCTTATGCTGACTGACATTCTGATGGAGCACCATCAGCGTGTCGTCAAGTGAGAGTGAGAGGACGCAACAAATCTAAGATATTTTTTTAAAAAGTCAAATGGGAGTATGATTATATTTCAGTGAGGAACGCAATGCACCGACAGGATCGGTAACGCTTTTCCTCTCCGCGTGTCAAGTAGAGACGATGGAAGCGGGGAGGCAACATAAAGGAACAACAGAGAGTTGCTTACAGGGTTACGATGACGACAGGCCGAAGAGAATATATATCATGGGTGCTTCTGCCTTTGTTTCTCTTGAGCGGAAGCGGACTGCATGCGCAGCAGGAAAGGCCGTTCCGTATTGGCGTGCAGGTTGGCGTGACCGCAGGACAGAACCGATATACGTGGTTGTCCTCCGGCGAGCAGCGCAGCACCATGGATGAGGAAGTGCGACAGAACGGCTATGCAGGCTTTATTCTTGAATACCATGTCGCACCAAAGCTCGTGCTGGAATTCAGTCCTCATCACGGCCAGCGCAACACACCGATATCGACGATGCAGCGGCTTGGCGGAGTCAATTATGCATTGTCGCAGGATCCCGTCGAGTATCTCGGGATTCCGATGTTGGGTAAATATTTTCCGATTGCGACCGGCCTGTTGCGGCCATACGCTGGTGTTGGTGTGGAATTCGGTATGAACCTGACTGCATTGACCATGATGATCGAAGAACATCGCATCAGCGATGAACCAGTTCGCAAATCAACCATCCGCCGGAGACGCAACCTCAACCAGTTGTACAGTGCTTTGCTCGCTGAAGCCGGGCTCGACATCAGCGCATCGTCACGTGTTGCAGTGTTGCTGGGTGTACGCTACACCATGGAATTGACGCCGTTGCTCAGGGACGATCTACTGACCTGGGAGGCACCCGATGTCTGGCGCATTCGCTTTGCATTGTTATTCAGATTCGGGGGGGGACAGTGAGAAAACATCTCGCTGCAATCCTGTTCTTTCTCATTGGATCACTGTCGCTGGGGACGGTGCCGACTCACGCTGTTCACGCTCAGGGAAGGGGTGACACGGAGGCGTTCCCTATGCATATCGGTTTGCACAGCGGATTGCAGACCGGAATACTGCGCTACAATGTGTTCCCCTATACCGGTGAATTTCAATCGACTATGGAACGCAGCATTGTCGCCGGTTTCACGCTGGGCTTCCCGGTCAGCGAAGTCTTGCGTTTGCAGGTGGATATCGCCTGGGGCGAACAGTCATGGAGTGCCCAGCACGATGGTGATCCGAAGATTGAAATTCTGAGAACCAAACGCAGCAGTATCGAATTTCCATTCATGCTGCAATATCATGTTCCGTCCTTGCCCATTCCTTTGTACATCGCCGGAGGCCCGCGGGTCTCCCTGCTCGTCGGTGGAGAGGACGCCTTTGTGGTCAGCTACACCGGCTATTCTGAAAGAGAAGGCAAGCAGACGACGCGGTGGAATTATCGTGAGAACACGATGGGGATGGCGATCAGCGGGGAAATCGGACTCGAACCCAGCTTCACGTCCCGCCTGTCGATGCAGGTGGCGCTCCGGTACACACAACCGCTTGGAAGGGCCGTCGATGAAGACCGATTTTCACTTCAGGAACTTTCGATCTGGCGTGCACGTGTAGGAGTGCTTCTATTGCTCTGACACCGTTTTGTCAGCTGAAATCGTATATTGACAATTCGTTCCTTTCTACACGCGGGATTGCTTGTGATGACAGACACACCACTTGAAATACTTACCCGCATGATCACACGCCCGTCCAGAGTGGTCTGCGGCATCATGTCCGGGACCTCGGTCGACGCGGTCGATGTCGTGCTGACACGCATTCATGGTGGCGGGGGGGCCTCCCGCATCGAACAACTGCATTATGTGGAAGTACTCTACGCCGAAGAATTGCAGCAGCGGATTTTCAATAACTGCGAAGTCGCATCGAGCAATGTCAACGACATCTGTTTGCTGCATATCGCACTGGCACATGTCTATGCCGATGCTGTGAGGACGGCGTCCCGTGAGAGCGGGATCCCGCTGGAGGACATCGATCTCATCGGTATGCACGGACAGACATTGCGCCATTTGCCGGAGGCGATTGAAATCTCCGGGTATGATATTCGTTCCACCCTGCAGATTGGAAGCGGTCCCACACTGGCCACCCTTCTGCAGTGTCCGGTGGTCCATGATTTCCGTGCAGGCGATATGGCACTGGGCGGACAGGGCGCGCCGTTGGTTCCCTACGTCGATTATCTGCTGTTTCATTCGAACACCGAGGACAGAATTCTCCTCAATCTCGGTGGTATTGCCAACATGACTGTATTGCCTGCAGGCGGAGACCTGCTGGATATTGCCGCATTCGATACGGGGCCGGGCAACATGCTCATTGATGCATTGATGCGGAAGTATTACGGTCGTGAATTTGACGAAGACGGTGCGACGGCTCGTGCGGGTTCGGTAAACGCTGATCTGCTTGCGTGGATGATGCAGCATCCATTTTTCAGAAAACAGCCTCCGAAATCAACAGGTCGCGAAAGTTTCGGAGAGAACTATCTGGACAACCTTATCTCCGTTTCAAGGGAATTGTCTGTTCCGGACATCGCCGACGTGATCGCTACGGTGAGCGAGTGCACCGTGCGTAGTATCGCGATGCATGTGCGTTCGTTCGTGAAGGATGATCGGTCCTTCCGCCTTCTCCTCAGTGGAGGCGGCGCACATAATCAGTTCATCGTTGAAGGCCTGCGTCATGCCTTTTCGCAAGCGACAGTGGAAAGTACCGAGGTGCTCGGGATTTCGCCGCAGGCAAAAGAAGCACTCGCTTTTGCCGTTCTCGCCAATGAGTGGCTGATGGGCAATCCGGCGAATGCCCCTTCCGCAACGGGGGCGGAACGCGCAGCACTGCTCGGCGCGCTTTCGCTTCCCGCCTGAACGGGCCGAAATCGCATATTTGTTGGGATCCGGTGAGATGTTTATGTCCGCTCTCTAACAAAAGAGTCGGGAACTTCAAGTTTTACATTAAATTTTTTGAAACTTAACATATTGCCTTGCAACAGGTTGCAGGAATTATTTAAATTGCTCTCTAAAGTGGCAGACAACTTTCATCTTGACACGTACGGAGCGCCGGATGTATATTCAACGTCACATCTCAGCGGTGTTCTCAACGCCCGGAATACGAGTGTTTCCGTCAAGGAATTGTCTTCGCTCCCCTGGTTGCGGATCAAAAGAGTATCGCCTCGGGAGTTGTTTCCAAACCGTTGATTTCATGCAGTTTACGCATTCTTTCATGCGTCGTTGTACTGCGTTCCGTGTCTTTTCCGTTTTCGAATTCACGTATGTTCCCTGCATCATTAAAAAGTATCCGGCCCTATGAAAATTTCCCGTCGATTCACCCTTCCCGGACAGAGCGCGTTTGACTGTTTCGAGTATGTGAAGCGATCTTCCGTGCTCCGCAATCCCGATGGCAGCGTCGTATTCGAGTTGCACGACATCGAGGTTCCTTCGCACTGGTCACAGATGGCGACAGATATTCTTGCACAGAAATACTTTCGCAAGGCAGGTGTGCCTTTGCTTGATGAGGACGGGAACCCGCGGGTCGACGAGCAGGGGAAGCCTCTCGAAGGAGGTGAGCGCAGCATTCGACAGGTGGTACACCGCATGGCCGGTTGCTGGCGTGAGTGGGGAGAGCGGTATGACTATTTCGACACGGCTGAGGATGCGGAGAATTATTATCAGGAGACCGCCTACACCCTGTTGAGGCAGATGGTCGCCCCGAATTCACCGCAGTGGTTCAACACAGGCCTGCACTACGCGTATGGGATTACGGGGAATTCCCAGGGACATTTTTATGCTGAACCGGAGACCGGCGACATCCGTGCTTCCGAAGATGCCTACAGTCATCCCCAGCCGCATGCCTGTTTCATTCAATCGGTGGAAGATGATCTGGTAAATGAGGGAGGGATTTTTGATCTTGTCACGCGCGAGGCCCGCATCTTCAAATACGGTTCCGGCACGGGAAGCAATTTCAGCAATCTTCGCGGACGCAATGAGCGGCTTTCCGGTGGCGGGATTTCTTCGGGACTGATGTCCTTTCTCAAGATCAATGATCGTGCCGCCGGCGCCATCAAATCGGGAGGGACCACACGCAGGGCCGCTAAAATGGTCGTGCTCAATATCGATCACCCGGATATCGAGGAGTTCGTTCGCTGGAAAGTGCGGGAAGAGGAGAAAGTCGCAGCGATGGTGACGGGAAGTCAGATCAACAAACTGCATCTCAACCGCATCATGGAAGTAGCGGCACGGGGCGAATCGACTGATTATCAGAAGAACAAGGAACTCGAAGCGG
>JAGTUW010000005.1 GCA_018224345.1 Bacteroidota bacterium | reverse complement strand
GTTCAGGGAGAAAGTAGGTCAGGCCGCGGACGCCCCCGAAAAACAGTTCGCCGGCCGCACTCGCAAAATACGCTCCGTTGTTGAATTCATTCCCCTGCAATCCGTCTGGCACATCGTACGTAGCGTCAACACCACGTGTCCTGTGAAAACGGGTGAGGCCACGATTCGTGCTCAACCAGAGATAGCCCGCACGATCCTCCAGTATTCCGTAAATCACGTCATTGGGGAGTCCGTCGCGCGTCGTGTATGCACGAAAGGTGGCATTGACACGATTCATCAGATGCAAGCCGAGTGTCGTCCCAACCCAGAAATCACCGCGTTTGTCTTCATAGATGCACGTGATTGAATTTGTAGTCAGGGAAGTCCTGTCTCCCGGCCGATGTGTGAAAAAGTTTACAGTCCCGTTGAGGCGATCATACAATGCGAGACCGCTTCGCGACGTCCCGATCCAGAGAAAACCGTTCTTGTCCTCGTAGATTTCATGAATTCCTCCATGCGCAGGACCAAATTCCGAATCCAGCAGTACCGGACGGTCTGCCCCTTGCGAGAAAGCCCAATGCAGCAAACCTTCCGAACTGCCCAGCCACAGATCGCCGTTCCGGGTCTGACACATGGTGTAGACAGTGAGCGGGTGCGTTTTATCCCGCGACCCGTCAGGTGTTTCAATGGATATGCGCCGAAACACTTCCCGGTGTTTGTCGAACTCGAACAGGCCGTCGCCTTCCGTACCAAGGACAAGAAATCTCCCGGGCCGGTCAGGTCTGGGATGTATCGCATACACATTTCTCGAGGAGATGCCGCGATATGGCCCCTGGCCACTGCCCGGAAGTCCGGGGTATGTCCGCACTGTACCGTTCCTTCTGTCATACCGGTTAAAACCACCGTATCCGCCCAACCAGAGAACCGAATCACTGTCCTGCCAGATGGCACGTACGCTCATAACCGTCAATCCCGGTCCCTGTGTGCCACGTGCCGACAGCAAACGGAACTCCTTGGCGACAGGTGAATACATGGCCAGACCACTGCCATTCGTTCCGACCCACACGTTGCCCAGACGGTCGGTGTGAAGACAGCGCAGACCATCGCTCGGGAGGGATACGGGGATACCCACATCAGCAGTCAGATGGACGTGTTTTCCGTGCTCAGGATCGAGTACATGGAGCCCGGACGACGACGTTGCAATCCACAGACGGCCTGCCGTATCCATCGTCAAGGCGCGAATCATCGGTGGGACCTGCCTGTGCCGGTGTTCCGAAAGGATAAATTCACGCCAATTCCCGGTGCGGACATCATGACGCAAGAGTACACCGGCGGATGAAGCCAGCCACAGAAATCTATCTCCTTCGACGTAGGCCGCGACAATATCCGCAGGCCCCTTCAAAAGCGCCTGTATCTCCGACAACGGGAAGTCTCTGACGGAACGTCGCTGCGGATCTACGACGAACACGCCGGCTGTCCCGCTGGATATGACGAAAGTCCCTGATCTTGTCACCGCCATGTCAAGAACCGGGATCTTCGCATTCCCCTCGTCCAACGGAATATACGCCAGCTCATCCGTCTGTTTATCATACATATACAAACCTTTCTCTCTTGTTCCTATCCACAGCCGGTTCATCCTGTCGACGCGCATCGTCGTAATGCTGACGTTCGCGAGGCTCGCAGGCTGCGTATCGGTGGATACAGGATGGAGAGTGAAACGCCTTGTGCGGGGGTCGTAGCGTTGCACACCGATTCCGCTGCTTCCTGTCCAGATGCACCCGTCGTTATCGACGGCGAGAGCAGTGATCACATTTCCCAGCAGGGAATGCTCATCCGCCGGATCGGGGCGAAAAGAGAGAAACTGATACCCGTCGAAACGGTTGAGACCGTCGTCGGTGGCAATCCAGAGAAAGCCCTGTGCATCCTGTACCAGCGCATTGATCGAGCCCTGTGAGAGCCCGTGTTCCACCTCGAAATGATCGAAGAGAAATCGCGCTCTTTCCTGGGCGGACAACAGCGATGGCAAGCCGGCGATGGCAAGAAACAGAAGCACCCGTTGTATGCTGGAGCGGAGTATCAATGGGAAATGGCCTGTGGAAAGAGACGACAATTTCGCTTACAGAAAACTATTGAAAGAGAAGCGAAAAACAAAGGAGTTCTTCCGGGCCCCTGCGGATAATAGTTTCCCGAACTCATACGCTTCCACAAGGTGGAGAGAATTTTTCCCGGACGGAGCTGATACGCCGCGATGCTATCACGATCAATGTCGGGAGTCCTGTCATTATACCTTCTGACGTATATCACAACCTCTCCTTCCTGTTGAAACCCGGACATATTTTGCATCTCCTCCTGATCGGCGATACAGCGAGGCCTCCCCTCATCACTGCTACTGCATGACGTTTCTGCATATGCAGTTCAATATTCATTGCGTACGCGCAACCATCCTGGTCCAGGGAATGGTTTTCGCCATGAGTTGCAGGGAAGATCGTACAGAAACATGCCAATGTAACACTTAATATTGATATATTAATTATATTTTTAACAGGTTTCAGACGCTTTTAGCCAATATTGCGCGTGCTTATTCATCATCAAGAACCAGCAAAGATTGATCCAAACACTCCAACCGCAATCTCTGCCCAGACAAGAAACAGAACAAAGATGATACCGACGCAAAGAAATATTCTCATTTTCATATTTCCTACATGACGTAATACAAGTTCGCACAATAATCCTGCCACCGACAATAAAACACCCATTATCAAGAAATCAGCAACATTCCAGCGTACGTCATTCGTGAATTGCATAGCCACCAATGGTATCAGCAACAAAATTATCACTGATAACTGAATACCAATAAATCTCTTGTTACTCAAAAGATTGAATTTATTGACCATAAATATTCAGGTACTTCTCAGGTATCTTTTAATTCGTATTTGGATTGTCGCCAACCATATTGCTCCAACAATTATCAGGAATAATGGTAACGCACCAGGCTCACCTTCAACGGCAATCATATAAGCTACCAGTAGAAATCCCAAGATCAGCAATAGTATTGAAAGAAGGCGATTGATCTTTAATTTTTCAATAATCCTGTTTTTCATTTTTAATCTTTGTTTGATAATAAATAAACAAACCGGATTGCTCTCTATGATCTGCAGCTTCGGGTTTCATTCATTATGCATACCGTTTTGCTGATGGCCGAAGGCTGTGATTTCGAGTAACCTCGCTGTCAGGCAAGCAGAAATTTTGATAGAGGCACAAAGCTTGACGCAATCATTGAACCGCCACTTTCCGGAAGTGCTGTTGGCCTTCGTCATTTTTTCAACACATCTTTCCGGCCTGATATCCACATCTCCTCCGGATATTACGTGTTCCTGCATTCTATGTATTGAATTTAATATTCAGTTGTTATGTTTGGTGATTATTGTATTCATCGAAAGACGAACTAATTATCCATTGCCTGACAATTG
>JAGTUW010000004.1 GCA_018224345.1 Bacteroidota bacterium | reverse complement strand
ATCGCGCGGCAATGCGTTTCCCCGTCGCTTCCTACTTCTCCATTTTCGGCCACATGCCCGATTGCCGCATCGCTGATGATGCCGTCGGGTGTCCGTTCTTTCTCCTCGAGCTCGAGAATGTTTGCTTTGTACTCGAACACTTCCGTCGAGAGATTGCGGAAGCGTTTGTTGTCGAGTGGCGAGCTGCCGAGAAAGACCGCTTCTCCGATGCGGTAGTGATTTATGCTGGTCGGGATGCGCTTGCTGCCGAGCAGGGGCAGGAGAATGGAACTGCCGCCGGAGATGATGGGCAGGGAACGGTTGAACATCTGTTCGAGGAGCTGGCGATAAAGCGATAATTGGATCAGTTTGTCGTATGTCGGTTCGATACCGTACATGCAACCGAGGTTGGATCCGATGCCGAGCACATCGATATGTTCCATGTGGAAGGCGTTGCTGTAGAAATCGACGACATTCTCACGGACAATGCCTTCACGGAGTTCCCCGAGTTCCAGCATGACGATGACCTGGTGCCGTGTATTGTATTTGCCGGCGGCTTCATTCATCAGTCGCAATGTGGACAGTGAGCTGATCAGGGAAATATCGGCGAGTTGAACGATATTGGGCACGAGGTTTTGCGGCACCGGCTTGATATACATCGTCTTGATGTCGGGCCGGAGATTCCTGATCGTCTCGAGGCTCGAGAGTCGGGAATCTCCGATGCTGTGTAGCTGATCGATCGCGGGATGCGCGAGAATGATGCGCAGCGCATCTTTGTACCCACTGAGTACTTTGGAAATCAATGTCCATTGTGCCTGATGCTTTTTCATCAGCGCATTGATTTTCTCGATGTTGCCGGTAATGCGGTCGGTATGGATGACGAGTTCCGCCACAGGTCACCTCGTCCAGCGCATTTCCGCGTACTTGGAAGTAAAGCCGATGCGCTCGTAGAGTCGTTTGGCAGGATTTTCATATTCCACATGCAGCTTGACGTCGCCGTCGGTCTCCTCGAATGAGCGTTCGACGATGCGCCGGCCGAGTCCCTGGCCGCGATGTCTGGCGTCCACTGCCACGTACACGAGAATGTTTTCCGGGATATAGCCCTTCATGCCCGTTTTGTTCATGATGAGTACCCCGGCGAGTTCCCCGTCGATTTCCGCGGCGAGAAGGAAGCCGCCGAGTCCGCCATTGAGCCCGAACGCAAAATCGATGCAGTTTCTGATCGCTTCCTTCGTATCCCCGAACTGGTCGAGATGTGTGTACAGAAAATCGACGAAGCTATCTGTGCCGATATGTTTTTCCAGTGATTCGTAATTGTCAAAACGCGTGATTTCCATGGAGCTGTCTCCGTAATGTGTTGTAAATCAATGATAGCGCCGTTTCCGATGCACAGCCGGTCGATGGACTTCCAACGTCCTTGACCGCGGGGATGGAAACTCAGTGAACAGCGACAGCTCCCTGGTGTACCGTGGACGGCGCACACTGCCGTACAGCGTTGTCGTCGGGAATAGTCTTGTCAGTTGAGCGAGTAAGATACCGTGTCTTATCGTATGAAACGTAACCTTTTAATATAGCATTAAACGGGGAAAGTTAAAAGTAAAAAGTTAAAAGTTATAAGTGGGAAATGAAGGAAATGAAGGAAATGAAGGAAATGAAGGGAATGAAGGGAATGAAAGGCACCGCAGAGTGCACGGGGATCACAGCGGATTCTTTAACGGAGGGCGGACATTCCTGTCCGCCCAAGCAAACCATGACGGATTGAACCGTTTCCACGGAAGTGTACAGGAAGTGAAAAGTTAAAAGTGGGAATGAAGGGCAGCAGGGAGTTCGCAGAGGCTTTTTCGGGATTGCAACGACACAGATCCTGTAGAGAGTCGCTGGGTGTGTTTATGCATCCCCCTGAGTTGTTATTGTGTGATGTGCGCCGGGATGGCTACATTTGTCAGGTATGAAGAAGCTCTATTTCATCGGTATCGGGGGAACAGCCATGGCCGGCGTGGCCGCGGCGCTGCGACATGAGGGGCATCAGGTCACGGGCTCGGACAACGGCGTGTATCCGCCGATGAGCGATTTCCTGGCAGCGCGTGATATTTCATACCACGAAGAATTCAATACGGCGCATGTCGATGCATTACCGCCGGATACGACCGTTGTCATCGGAAATGCCATGAGCCGCGGCAATCCGGAAGTCGAAGCGGTGCTCAACCGCCGGTTGTCCTACACCTCGCTGGCGGCATTGGTTGGCGGACAGCTCATTGCCGGTCACAGCAGCATGGTGATTGCAGGGACGCACGGGAAGTCGACCACGGCGTCGCTGGCGGCCTGGGTGCTGGAAGCCGCAGGACGCAGGCCGGGTTTTCTCATCGGCGGTATCCCGGAAAATTTCGGGGAGGGCTGTCGCGCGGCTGCACCGGACGGCGTGTTCGTCACGGAAGGAGATGAATACGATACGGCGTTTTTCGACAAACGATCGAAATTTGTGCATTACCGTCCCGACATCGCGGTGATCAACAATGTGGAATTCGATCATGCGGATATTTTCGATTCGCTCGAACATGTCAAGCGCTCTTTTCGCCAGTTTGTCAATCTCATCCCCGGCAATGGTGTACTGCTGGTCAACGGAGATGATTCGCATGCCATGGACGTTGCGGCCGATGCCCATTGCGAGGTGTTGCGTTTTGGCTGCGGGGATTCCTGCGAGCTGTGGGGCCGCGACATCCGCTATGCAGACGGGCGCACCGGCTTTACCATCATCGATCAACGCAACAGTCACGAGCATCGCTTCAGCATTCCGCTCGCAGGTGACTTCAATGTGCGCAATGCGATCGCTGTGGTCGCCGCTGCCCGCCGGGTGGGTCTCAGCGACGCGGAGATTCAAAAGGGCTTCTCGACGTTTCTCGGCATTCGCCGGCGCATGGAAGTGATCGCCGAGGGAAAGGGCATTACATTGATCGATGATTTCGCTCATCATCCCACAGCGCTGCGGTTGACACTGCAGGCCTTGCGGGAGAAATACCGGGGCAGAAGAATTGTCGCCTGTTTCGAACCGCGATCGAACACCACGACGCGCAACATTTATCAGAAAGAGATCACCGAAGCGCTGGCATTGGCCGATGTCGCGGTGATTGGTTCCATCGACCGTCCGCAACGCTATGCCGAAAACGAACGTCTCTCGCCGGAACGCGTCGCTGCGGAACTCACACGTCAGGGAATCATCGCCCGCGCCATTCCCGATCCCACGGAAATGGTCCTGTGGGTGACTTCGGTCATGCGTCCGGGCGACGTCATCGCGCTGTGCAGCAACGGGAAATTCGGCGGTGCACATGGGATGCTGCAGCAGGCGCTCACGGAGCAGGATGCGTCCACGACGCGGGATGCCGAAGACCCGCTGCACTGATACTTTCGGCGTGCTTATCATGGGGGATATTCATCGGGGGCAGGCCGGTGGCGTTGCCGCCCGGTCTGTAAGGAACGGGAATGACGCTTATCCTGTTTTCAGAGGATAAGGTTATTCATTTCATTATCAAGAGGACAGTCATGAGACCGACACAGGTCCCGGAACCACTCATTGTGTTATCCCGTTACAGCGCAGTGCGTATCACCTTGTTTTCGCTCTTGTTCCTCGGGTTGACCCTTCCGGTCTTCGCGCAGGGGCCCACGGGCAAATCTTTCGGTGTCGGCTTCTCCGTTGGCGACCCGACCGCCGTGTCCTTCCGTTTCTGGACGAGCAGGGAAAATTCATGGGATGCGGCAATCGGCACGAGTTATCTCGGCAATCCGCATGTTCACGGCGATTACCTCTGGCATTTCAACGACGCATTCAATTCACGCATCGTGTCTATTTACGCAGGTGTGGGAGTCGCACTCGGCTTCGGCGACAAGGATGACGGCTGGGTGCTGGTTCGTTATAAACAGGGACGCGATCACTGGTTCTACGGTTCGCGAGATGATGATCTCGTCGTGGCTGCAAAAGGGACCTTCGGTCTGAACATCATCCCACGCAACACGCCACTGGACTTTTTTCTTGAACTCAACCCAATTCTCGGAATCGCACCGGGCTTCGGTTTCGATATCATGCCGGCGCTGGGGATACGGTTCTACCCGTAAGGTGCGTGCTGGAGGATACAGGACGCACAGCGGGCAGCGAAGCGGGTGGTTTCCCGGCTCAAGAAAATGGCAGTACGGAATGGCACCACCCCGCTTCCGCTTCGCTCCTGCGGGGCACAGGCAGAGTACACAGAGTGCACAGAGGGCTTTTATCCGATAGCTCCGATGATGTTTCCGGCGTGCACACTCTCGCCTTCCATTTTGCAACATGGGTGCAAACTGTCCAATCCGTCATGGTTTACCTGGGCGGACAGGAATGTCCGCCCTCCGTTAAAGAAGCCTCTGTGAACGCTGTGGTGCCATTCATTCCCCTCATTTCCCACTTTTAACTTTTCACTCTTAACTCTCTTCAACCCCTCCTTGCCCGTCGCTTGGCCCGCAGTCGCGCAGCGAAGGGGGGGTGCTTTCTCATATAAATATTCTGTACATCACTTGTGTTAACACTATGGAAAACGCACTGTAAAGAAATCAAAATAGATTGCGGATTTTGACTTGCTGATCGTTACGATATTGGCTGCGGAACCTCTGAAAAAAACGTGGCTTGGATACCTCGAATCGGGAAGGTGCAGTTCAGAGCTGAATATCGAAGTCATCGAGGAAGTATCAACAAACATAACTTTTGACAACACAGGTCTGTCGGAAGGAGTCTCTATACTATATGATATCAACAGCGTATTCCCGAATATGTCGATCCCATTGACGACGGGGTCCAGCAATGTGATGACAGAGTCGATACTGATATTGGAGGCAGATCGGGATTGCGTGCTGGTCAACAGCAATGATTTGCGGGAAAAGTCGCCATCCATTTCTGTGGTGCTGCTGTAACGCGGGCTTGCTGCAGGTCCGTACCAGTAATGCAACAGATTGTCGAATGCTTCCACAGCGACAGTGAGTGAATCTGACTGGGCATGATATGTATCATAAAGGAAGGTGCCGTCATCCAGGCCAAAATGATGCGTGAGGCGCCCTCGTTTGTACGGCGCAACGGTCGACAGGCCGCTATCCAACGAAAATGCAATCGAAGGCATTTCACGCTTGTAACGAGACGAGTCGGGGATCAGGGGAAATAGTGGAATAATAATCGCATTGTCGCAGCCGGAAAAAAACCACTGATCCAGAACAAGCGGCGGCCGCAGGTCCTCTGTTTCGATGAGACGGGTAAAAAGTATCTCACCCGAAGTGCTGTATCTGACAAACACGGAAATTGTGCCCACAAGAAGGCGCTTCTCGACATCCGGATCTTCCTCCACAACTGGATGGGAATACAATATGCCGATGTCACCATTTTGCATGATTCTGGCAGGGTGGACCTTTTGCATGTTTCGAATCAGCATCTTCGATGCCAACTCCAGGCCACAATGGAGAGCTATCAAAGAGTCGTTAATTGAAACAAAGCCTTTCAACGAGCCATTGTCACCAACCAAAAATACTTTACGATAAAATGCATCAGTAATAGCAAACAACCCCATTTCATGGTTGTAATCGATACGCGATAATCTTGGCACCGAGAAAGCAGAATCAAAATGTACTGTTATTGTAGAATCGCAGGTGACATTCCTGTCATTGTATCCCGAAAGTTCAATCAGCGAATCGATTCTTTGTGGTGTGACGCGACTGTCCATCAAGAAAATGGTTGACACCATGTTGCCATTGAAATAGATCAAAGCAGGTGTCCTGAAATCAGAACCGATTCCGAGGTCTTCAAGGGAAATCGGCTGGACCTCCATCTCAAGACGCTCCGCAAGGACCGCGGCGTCATCTTGCGAACCGTCAACAACGCAGACATATTGCCTGATGCGCGGATGATTTGTATGGCAGTGCTTCGAGAGCCCGGGCACGGACAGATTGCAACCGATGCAATCGTATAGCTTGAGCACAAATATGATGCCATGATCGGATTCGAGAAGATCGGTTCGAATAGTGGCGGTCTTCCCGGATTGTTGGCCATACAAAGGCATAAATGAGAATATCACGACCAGGAGAATTGATGTGCGCATATCCTTAAAATATATTTTGTTCCGGGGAAACTTTCATACACTGAATTCTGACAGTGTCAATGATGTTCTATATGGATTCGGGCATTGCCATGAAAGGCAATGCCCGAATCCGATGATCAAACATCAATCACCTGGCGTTACTGTCACAACACCGTAGGTTTCATGGGTTTCATGCTCTACATGCGAGCCTTCATCCTGAAAGATTACAGTGCCGTCTTCCCAGTAACCCGTGACCGCGGTTGTCGTTCCGTTATCCATAATATTGATATAGTAGCAAATTCTGGTATCGTGCTTCTTGCAGTACATCTCGTGAACTCGGTTGCCGTCCTCATCTTTGTAGGTGTAGTCGATTCGTATGCCTAATACACCGACTTCCCAGGGAGCAAGCGTGCGATCGATTATCGCGACATCAACATTGTTCCTGTCATCGTCGAATGAAATTTCTGAATTGTTCATGAAGAATGGATGATTCGCCGGATCATCCGGGTCGAGCAGAGTGCCGGTGGGACCATAGAGATCCCCCTGCGCTTCCGCGGTGATGGTGACGCTGCTACCGGGAAGGTTCTCGCAGACGACCTGAAGTTCATAGGTCATCATCATCGTTTGCTGGGAGAAGGCCGGCATGGAAAGCGCCAGCAGGATGGCGATAATAAGTGGAAGCAGGGAGCGTCGGCTGTCCGGAGGACGATATGAAGCTGCGACTTCATGATGTACCGGGTTGTTGTGTTCGAATGCGTGGAATCGGGAAAACACCATCCGCCCGTAAGTCCTTATGTGGGGGGGGTAACCGCTCTTGGTTCAAGTAACGCTTTCATCGAGATCTCCTGTGATGTTGTATGATTGGATATATGAAACGGTACTGACAGTACCGTCGGTAACATCGATCACAGAAGCAGACCGGCACGGAAGCAGGTTGCATCGCTGAAGTGCTCTCTGGCCGGGGGCGAGAGGAGAATGCGATGACAATGGCAGCCGATTGACGGCAATACCTGAAATGTATATGTGCGCCTGCACGGTCATGAGACCTCGTTGTTGCATCGCAAGCTGAACTTATGGACTGTGTTCATAAATGTCAAGAAGAATCGTACTCACTTTTCCGAATACTGCAGACGAACAGCATGTTGGCCGTGCGGGGGTCCATTGTTTTATCTATGCTGCATAACGGGATGGGGCCTGTTTACAGGGGATATACGCATCCGAAGAGTTCATGTCGCCCGGAGTAATGATGCCTGACAGGTAACTGTGATTTGCACTAATAGAAGCAGTACGGAATGGCACCACCCCGCTTCCGCTTCGCTCCTGCGGGGCACAGGCAGAGTACACAGAGTGCACAGAGGGCTTTTATCCGATAGCTTCGATGATGTTTCCGGCGTGCACACTCTCGCCTTCCATTTTGCAACATGGTTGCAAACTGTCCAATCCGTCATGGTTTACCTGGGCGGACAGGAATGTCCGCCCTCCGTTAAAGAAGCTTCAATGAACTCTGTGCTGCCAGTCATTCCCCTCATTTCCCACTTTTAACTTTTCACACTTGACTTTTAGCTCTCTTTGAAACATGGGTGCAGACTGTCCAATCCGTCATGGTTTCCTTGGGCGGACAGGAATGTTCGCCCTCCGTTAAAGAAGCTTCAATGAACTCTGTACTGCCAGTCATTTCCCTCATTTCCCACTTTTAACTTTTGACACTTGACTTTTAGCTCTCTTTGAAACATGGGTGCAGACTGT
>JAGTUW010000003.1 GCA_018224345.1 Bacteroidota bacterium | reverse complement strand
GTGGCGATGGAAGGGCGGTTCGCGAACCGCCCCTACAATCCTGGAGATTCACCTTGACGCTCCATCCTGACATATACAAAGCCGCGTATCTCTACAGAAAAAGGTCTCCTTGCCCTTCTTGTCCTCTGTGGTTCAATTTATTTCCCTCATTCCTACTCTTTCATCAATTTTCGCACGACAAAGCCATCACCCGAGAACATGAGAAGCAGAAGAGGCCCGGAGTGGTACCCGTCCATAGGATAGGTGAACTGCATGCTGCCGGCAGGAAGACGCCCCTCATGCAGCAATACCGTTCGCCCGAGCACGTCGGAAAGAAGAACGCGCACCGTCTCGCCCGGTGGCCCCGTCGCGTTCACATGCAGCTGGTCACGTACCGGCGCGGGCCAGGCAGAGAGCGTGTAGCCGGTCGCGGACGACACGGAGGCCGCATCCAACACGGTGACGTCGAACGGATCGGAATATTCCGAACAACCGTTTTCTGCGAATACACGCACGCGATATGTGCCAGGGGACGGAAGCGCGAGAATCCGTTCCGTGGCGCCGGGAATGTCCTGTCCGGATAACTGCCATTGGTATGCATGCGCCGGTGTGGATTGCAGTTCGTCTCCATCCCGCGAAATCAGGGGTGCAGCCGGCGCCGGTATGACCGTCACTTCCAGAATTTCCGATTCCCCTTCGCACCCGAGTGTATCCAGAACGCGCACGCGGTACGCTCCCGCCTGCCCGACGTCGATGCGCTGCGTGCTGTCACCCGTATTCCAGGCATATCGGACATACCCATCGCTCGCCAGCAACGCAATCGATTCGTTGCTGCAGAGTGGAATTGTTCCCTGGGGAGTGATCACCGGTTCCGGCGACGGATGCACGTTGACGGTGAGCGTATCGCTGTGTCCTGTCTCGCCGCTGCTATCCGTCACCACACAGAAATAACTGCCGGACTCGCCGACTGTGAGATGACGCAGACTGTCACCGGTATTCCAGCGCCAGGATGTGAAACCCCCTCCTGCGTCCAGCGTCACCGTGTCCCCTTCACACAGATCGAGTGCGCCATCCGCGGCGAGCGAAAAAGAAAAGGGAGGCGGAATTCCCGGAGGAACGATGATTTCCACCGAGCTGGTAGTTGAATCCGCATTCCCGCTGTAAGCAGTCAACGTGACGGTGTACCGCTGCTCCGTCCTGCGGATCGGGTAATCGGGCCACCAGGTCATGATTCTGCCGCCGAACGGCGTCATCGACGGGGAGACGAATTTCGTATAGCTGTCCGGCTCATCCCTGTACGACAGCGAGAGGCCGGGAGGAAAGGCAATCGTCGCAAACACTGAATCCGTCTCCACGCTGCCGATATTCCGTATGGTCCAGAACAGAGCCACGGGCTTCGGGTAGAATGTGCCATCTCTTTCGACTACATGTACCGTACTCTCAAACGGCTCGATGCGCAGTACCGGTTCCGTGGTTTCGGGAAAGATTGTGACACCACCCTGATCGATCTTCGGTATTCTGCATCCACCGGCCAGAACTGCATCTTCTGCAGTGATGTCACAGACCTGCACCGATTGAACTTCCGATGCCCTGAAATGCAGAAGGCACATCAAACCTCCGGTCGCCTGCATCGTATCGAGTGTCTCCATGCGAATGCCGCCCGGGATGTTCTCCACCAGCAGGGGCACCTCCCCGAATACAGGCCCTTTTTCCACACCGAGAAATTCCAGGTATTGCGTATCGAACAACAGTTTGGTACTGAAACGCGGCATATGGAAATAGGCCATCGGATATGACAGTGTCATCCACACCGCAACCGAGTCACCACTCCGCACATGCTCGTGGTTAAGATCCATTGAGAGGATGTAAAATTGTGAAGAATCGAGCGGCGCCTGGAAGCTGATGGTATCCGATGCATTCCCCTTGCAGAACTGCGGGAGCTGCAGTTCGACGTAACGCATGCTTCCGTCCGGACATATCGATCTGTAGCGCAGATGACATTCCCCCTCCATCTGTTGCAGCGTACCGATCCGTCTGTACATGCCGAACATCGCAGCTCTGTCCGGCAGGTGGTAGTACCTGCCGCCCGTTTCCCTGGCCAGGACCTTCAACTCCGTATCCTGCACAGTGACACCGATACCCACCGTGTACAACGCAATGTTGTTACGGTTGGCGAGCGAAACCACTTCTCCGGCTGTCCGTTGCGAACCGTCGTCATTGCCGTCCGTCATGAGAATTACCGCCCGGCACTGATTGACCCCGTTGTCGACAAGTTCCAGAATGCCGGCATAGGCCGCATCCAGAATGGCCGCAGTGCCGGAAGCCGGGAGTCCATCAACCGCATCATGCAGCCGCTCCCTGGTCGGAACCATCGGCTCTGCGATGGTGATTTCCTGGTCAAAGAACAGCACCGCCGCTTCGTCGAGGTCGCCGTCCATGGCATCGATGAACGCCTGCGCCGACGATTTGATCAACATATTCCCCGACCCGGCCAACGAAGCGCTGGCATCGAGAACGAGTACAGCGGAAACAGCGCAGCGCGGAGAGGGATCTTCACAGGACAGCGAGAAGCTCGAGACGTCTTTTCTGTCCTCCGTCAGCGCCACATCACCTGTGGATATGTCGTATGCGGGATCCCCGTCACATGTGACATTGAAATACAGATCGACCATCGGCCACTGCACTTCAACACGGGTGATATCCACTGTCGCCTGGGACTGCACAGATGCGGTGACAGCGATGAAGAAAAAAAGCACGGCGAAGCAAATAAAGACAACGCCCTGACAGAAAGAGCAAGTGGAGCGGGTTGAGTGACGATGCTGCATTGTATTCTCTGTTTGTTGGGCTCTCTGTCAAGACACATAAAAACTGCAAATGTTTCCCGTCATCCGCAACATTTTTCCGTCATACAGGTCCTGAAATATCTCTGTGAATCGACTACACGATTGTGGCCAGGTCCGTTGACCGCCATCCCAGTAAAAAAGCCCTCTGTGTCCGTCGCTTGCCCCGGAGGAGCGAAGCGACAGCGGGGTGTCCTCTGTGGTGCCATTCTCTGCCATTCTCTCCCCTGCTTGACTTTTCACACCCCGGAGACGTATATTTAATACTCTGTTCTCGGACAGGTAGCTCAGTTGGTAGAGCAATGGACTGAAAATCCATGTGTCGGCGGTTCAATTCCGTCCCTGTCCACAAGAACAATGACCACCCCGGCCTTTCCTGGTCGGGGTGGTGTCGTTTCCGGCGTACCCGGCCGGAGGAAGGAGGGCAGACCTGCGTCCGCGATGCAACATTGACCTGCGAATAGTCCACAGGCTTCGTATATTTATCAGTATCGTTCTTCGAAACATCAGAGGATGCGCAGACATGAGACCGTATATCGTCGCCGGAAACTGGAAAATGAATCTCGATGCCCGCAGCGGACAAAGCCTCGCATCGGAAATCCGGGCAACCCTCGAACAGACGCACCCGGGCGGTCTGGTCCGTGTCCTGCTGTGTCCTCCTTTCCCGCTGCTTCCCTCCGTCGCCGAAGCGCTCACCGGCTCGGATATCGGACTCGGAGGACAAAACCTGTACCCGGCGGACAACGGCGCCTTCACCGGCGAAGTCTCCGCTCCGATGCTCGCAGCGGCGGGCTGCAGCCATGTGATTCTCGGACACTCGGAACGACGCGGGTATTTCGGAGAAACCGATGCATTCATCAATAAAAAGGTGCGGCACGCTCTGGCACACAAGCTGCTTCCCATCATCTGCATGGGTGAGACACTCGAACAGCGTGAACAGGACAAGGCGCGCCAAACCGTTGAAACACAGTTTCGCGGCGTGCTGAAGGATATCGACGGAGACAGCGTCGGCAACCTCATTCTCGCCTACGAACCGGTATGGGCGATAGGCACGGGCAAAACCGCGACGCCGAAACAGGCACAGGAAATGCACGGCTTCATCCGTACACTGCTGTCTTCGACCTACGGAGACTCCGTCGCACAATCGGTCGTGCTTCAATACGGCGGCTCGGTCAATGCTGATAATGCTGCGGATCTGTTCGCACAAGAGGATGTCGATGGCGGACTGATCGGCGGCGCAAGCCTCAGGACGCAAGACTTCCTTTCCATCGTCACGGCAGCCGCGGAAGCAGCGAAAAGGACCTGAGCACTCCGGGGTGTAATCGCAGTAACCCCTTGAATTACAACGCTCCGGGCCTGTGTCAGAGGAGGTTTGGGGACGCCTTCCCACCTTGACTTTGGAAGGCTAAAGTTCTACTTTATATGACTCTGTTCGTTATGTGAATTGGTGAGGTACGTTTTGGCTTTGAATTCGAACAAGACATCGGAATCGTACGCGGAGCTCGACGCCCTCCGGGCCGGTGGTCCTATTCCCAATCACATCGCGATTATTATGGATGGGAACGGGCGCTGGGCAAAATCCCGGGGGAAAAGCCGGGTAATCGGCCATCGCGAAGGAGTACGCTCAGTACGTGAAATTGTCGAGTCCTGCGGTCGCGCCGGAGTGAATTATCTGACGCTCTACACCTTTTCGACGGAGAACTGGAAACGTCCGAAAGACGAGGTATCAACATTGATGCGCCTGCTGGTCTCCTCCCTTCGTGCGGAGCTCGAGAACCTGCATGAGAACAATGTCCGTTTCCTGACGATGGGTGAACTCCACCG
>JAGTUW010000002.1 GCA_018224345.1 Bacteroidota bacterium | reverse complement strand
CACGAGGGGCACACGCACGAGGGGCACACGCACGAGGGGCACACGCACGAGGGGCACACGCACGAGGGGCACACGCACGAGGGGCACGGACATGGAAGACAGCGGGGATATCGGGAGATTGTGGAATTGATCGACGCTTCCACGCTTGCCGAATCGGTCAGGGAGCGGGCCAGGGCGATGTTCCTGAATCTGGCAAAAGCGGAAGCGCGCGTACACGACATGCCCATCGAGGAGGTGCATTTTCATGAGGTCGGTGCAGTGGATTCCATTATAGATATTGTCGGGACGGCGATTTGTATCGATATACTCGGAGTCGATGCGGTTTACAGCACACCTCTCCGAACCGGGAGCGGGACCGTCATACGCACACAGCACGGTATGATGCCTGTGCCCGCGCCGGCGACGATGGAATTGCTCAAAGGATACCCGGTCGAATTGACGGCACTTCCTTACGAGTTGACCACACCCACCGGCGCGACCATTATCGCCACGTTATCCTCTGGCGTTCTTGCACGCGATTGCGTGCTGCGTGTGGACGCGATCGGCTACGGCGCCGGCACAAAGGAGTTCCCCGAGTTACCGAACATGTTGCGGCTTGTTGTGGGCGAAATCGATACGCCATCAACGGACGAGGCGTTGCTGTTGCTGGAGACGAATATCGACGACATGAATCCTGAACTGTATCCGTATGTTCTTGAACGGCTGCTCGAAACCGGGGCACGTGACGCGTGGCTGACGCCTGTACTGATGAAGAAGGGCCGTCCCGCGCACGTTCTCACTGTTCTGGGAGACGAAGCGCATCGTGACATCCTGCTTTCGTTACTGTGGAATGAGACGTCGACAACCGGCGTGCGCATACAGACCGTGACACGCCGTATTCTTCCACGCAGCGTCGAACAGGTGCAGACACGTTTCGGTGCAGTGACTGTCAAGGGAATCCAACGCGACGGCACGCAACTGTGTGTCCCGGAATTCGAGGAATGCCGTCGCATTGCACGGGAGCGGAATCTTCCGTTAATTGAAGTGTACCACATGATTGAGTACGATATCATGCTGAAACGGGGCGAGCAATCGCAGCCCGGGAAAGGGACGCCCGAACTCTGATGATGAAACAAGTATCACTCATACTTCTGGTGTTGACCACGTTTCTGTTTCCTGTCCATGCGCAGGATCCCATGGGACGTCCCACAGCAGTACCTGACGACCTGCAACAGGCTATCATCGAAGAATATTTTGAGGATAATTTCAGTATCGGGATACTCTGGAAACATTATCAGACGGAAACCCTCATCCTTCTGATCGTCTCCCTTGGTGTCATTCTCGGTATGCGCAATTACGCGCGCGGGCTCATGCGTCAGGAACAGCGGCTCTTCGATACACTACAGAGCAACGCGGTGATCATCTTCGATCGTGCATCGGATATGCGGCTGATGAACAGGGCGGCAAAGCAGTTATTGGGTCTCGACGAGTTTGTGTCCATGACAGAGGATTACAAATATTATCTCAAGAACGCACCTTCTCCTGAAATCCTTGAGGTGTTCGAGGACGTTCGCAACAACCGGCACACTGTCGAGCGCGAAGTGGTGTTCAATCACAACAAGGTCATGCGAACTTTGATTGTCAAGGCGTATCCGCATTACACCGACAGCAAGCGGCTTGACGGTTTCATCATGATTATCGCCGATATCACCGAGGCGATCGAAAAGGATCGTCGCGTCAACTGGTCCGGCGTCGCGCAGCATGTTGCGCACAAGGCAAAGACTCCTCTCTCGACGATTACCCTGACGGCACAGCATCTCGAATTGTTGCTCAACGAACGCGCGAGCACGCCGTCGGAGGAGGTCACAAAATTCATCGACCGCATCGTAGGTGAATCGCGCAAGTTGAATGAAATCGTGCATAACCTCACACGACTTGCCAACAAGGAACAGATGAACCTTCTGCCGAACGATGTCAATACAATTCTGCAGAACATTGCGGACGACTATCGTGCGAAAGTAACACGGAATATTGAAATCATCACACATCTCTCCCGTTCGCTGCCAAGGGTCGGTATTGACATCGCACATTTCCCCGAAGCTGTGGAAAACCTGCTCGACAATGCCATTCGAGCTATCGGGACGCGGGACGGCCGCATCATCATCGCCACCGCGCCGGGCCAGTGGATCAATCGACCGGGGGAATATGTGGAAATCACCATACAGGATACCGGAACAGGAATGGACGATGACGTGAAAAAAAGCATCTTTCGTCCTTTCTCCACGCACAGCAAGGGTGGGACGGGTCTCGGTCTCGTGATCGTCCAGAAAATCATCCAGGAACATCTTGGAGAGATCACCTTCAATTCAGCGCCGGGTCTCGGTACAACTTTTCAGATTCGCTTGCCGGTTACCAAATACTAACGCAGAGATACACCCATGTCAGAAAAACCCACCATCCTGATCATCGACGACGAAGAAGATTTCTGTCAGACCGTCTCCGACATTCTCGTCCACTCCGGTTATAATACTATTGTGCGGAAAAATCCTGTAGAAGCGCTTGAACTGCTGCAACTCGATTCTGTCGACCTGGTGTTGCTCGATATTCTGATGCCACAGATGGACGGCCGTCAGGTGCTTACGGAGATCGTACAGAATTATCCGCATATCCCGGTGATCATGATCACCGGACAGGCGTATAATGTTCCGGTCGCGATTGAAACTGCCAAGAAAGGATCGTATTCTTTCCTTGCCAAGCCCATCGACCTGGTGCAACTGCGTGAATCGGTCAAGCAGGCGCTCGAATCGAAACGCCCGAAAATCGTATCCCACAGCATCGAAGAAGTGATGCGTGAGATCGGCATCGTCAGTGTCAGCAAGACCATTGAAGAAATCATGAGCATGGCTGAGAAAGTCGCCCGCACGATGGTCCCTGTGCTTATCACCGGCGAGAGTGGTGTTGGCAAGGAAGTGCTTGCGCGCGCTATTCATCGTCTCAGCCCGCGGCGGGATCTCCCGTTTGTCAGCGTCGATTGTGGTACGCTCACCGAGACCTTGCTTGAATCCGAACTCTTCGGTCATATGAAAGGATCGTTTACCGGTGCGCTTACCGATAAAAAAGGTCTCTTCGAGATCGCCGACGGCGGTACGATTTTTCTCGATGAAATCGGTAATACCAGTGTGACTTTTCAGCAGAAGCTGTTGAATGTGCTCAACAACGGCAAGGTCCGTCGAGTCGGTGACACCGAGGAACAGGAGGTTGATGTCCGCGTGATCAGCGCTACGAACAAGCAGCTTGCGGAGTTGATCCGGCGCGGGGAATTCCGTGACGATCTGTTTTACCGGCTCAACAAATACGATATTCACGTTCCGCCTCTGCGTAAGCGCATCGAGGATATTCCGCCCCTTATCCGGCACCTCCTGAGCAAGGCCTGCGAGGAACACGGTTTGCAGAATCATTATTTCTCACCGGCGGCCCTGGATTTGATGTCCAAGCAGAATTGGCCGGGAAATGTTCGAGAGCTTGACAGTGTCGTGACCAAATTGGCGATTTTTGCGGAGGCGGAAGAAATCGATGTCCATACCGTCGCGCATGCTCTCAAAGCTGAATTTCAACCCCAGCGCAGCGGCTATCAGATCGATCGTCGTCCTCTGATGGACCAGGTCGAGGATTTTGAAAAGAAACTCATTATCGAAGCTCTCAAGGCCAACGGCGGGAATCAGACCCGTGCAGCGGAACAACTCGGTGTCGAGCGCACGAATTTCGTCAAGAAAATGCGCAAGCACAACCTGCAGAAGGAACAATTCAATTAATCCGGTGCATTGCAGGTGGCCGGGACATCGTGAAAATATCCGGCGCCACTTGCGCATTATCCGTTATCGACGTATATTTCAGTTCACCTTGAATGATCAAGGTGAAGTGCGGGAATAGCTCAGTTGGTAGAGCGCAACCTTGCCAAGGTTGATGTCGCGAGTTCGAGTCTCGTTTCCCGCTCACCCCGGACCGGAAGCATCGTCTTCCGGTTTTTTTTAATCCTGCCGGGAGGGAAGGATGCTGTTGTGTCCGCTCTGCAGAGATGAACTGAAACGTTGTCTGCGTTGCGCCCACCAATGATCGAGCAGAAGCGCAAGTTCCACTGTCAACCAGGCGAAGAGTGCGCCGGCAAACAGGTCGATTACATAGTGGTAGCGAAGGTACACGGTGGCGATAATCAGCAAGGACCCGACGACGCCGATAAACCAGCGTGTTCGGGAGCGATAGCGGAATGCAAGGAAGATGACGAGTAACGTGATTTTCGTATGTCCACTCGGGAACGCATCACGCTGCACCTGTGCGGCGGGGTAGGGCGTGCCGGGAGGAATGGATTCGCCGGTATTTGTATAGACACGGAGAGCAGTAGCAGCGAGCACACCAGGGAGTTCTTCTTCAGTGTTTTCGAATTCATGCAACGTGAAACGCGGACCGATTGCGGGCACGGCCACATACCCCAGATAAGAAATGTAGAAGCCGAGTATGACGAAGAGGAAGACCGTTTTGAACGCCTTGACGCGCCGTTTTTTGTAGAGATCCACTGCAAGTATAAACGGGAGGAAATAATAACTCGCATACGCGAGCTGCAGGAGCTCGGTCAGGACGGGATGAGTACATCCATGCATCCACCGTGTCGGGTCTCCGCCGAACAGCATCCTGTCGATGACAATGAGCGCCGCATCATAATCCACCGGATGAATCGCCGGAACAAGATAATACATCTGCTTGAACGCTACCGGAATCAGCAGCAGCATGTAGAAGCCGTGGACAAGATTCCAGAGATGGCCCCGTCGTGCGGAGTAGGACGCCAACACTCTGATAAGAATAATAATGAGGATATTCGAAGAAGCGAATATCCACCAGGGAGGAATAGCATGTGACCACGCGGTCATAGCCACGGTCAATAACGCAAAAAAGATCGAATTGACCAGATCCGTCGTATTGTGATGAATGAAAAAACGATTCATCAGAACGTTACAGATAAATGAATGTGAGGAAAAGAAGATAGATCAACAACCCGAGGGCGTCATTCGATGTGGTGATAAACGGTCCGGTCGCGAGCGCGGGATCGACATTCATGCGGTCCAGCATCAATGGCACCGTTGCCCCGACCAGGGTCGCGTTGATCATGACAACGAGAAGCGAGAGTGAGACCGTGATACCGAAATACAGATCACCCATCCAGAAGTACACGATGACGAAAAGGACGATGCTGAGTATGCCTCCATTGAGCATGGAGGCGAGGAATTCCCGCAGCAGACGCCGGCCGGTACTGCTGAGCGCAAGTTCTCCGGTGGCCAGGCCACGCACAACGATCGAGGATGCCTGAATCCCTGCGTTTCCGCCCATGGCCATAATGATGGGTATGAAAAATGCCGCTGCGATGACGATGCTCAACTGCCATTCGAAGTGACTGAGCACGAGGGCGGCGAGCAATTCTCCTGCAAAACCCACAACCAGCCACGGGAGACGCCCGCGGAAAATATCAAAAACCGAGGATGAGGTATCGATATCCTCGACAATACCCGACATGCGCTGAATATCTTCCTGTGCCTCCTCGTGGATGACATCCGCAATGTCATCGAAGGTGATGATGCCGACCGGGTGATGCTCTCTGTCGACGACAGGGAGCGTGAGCAGATCGTATTTTCGCATCACATTCGCAACGTCTTCCTGATCGACATCCGTTTGGACACTGATAATCTCGGTATCATGGATATCGGCAACCGGGGTCTCCGGTTTGACAAGCAAGAGACTTTTCAGATCGACGATGCCCCGCATGACACCGTCCTCGTCAACGACATACACTTCATAGATATCGTGTGTATCCTCGGCGGTCTGGCGCACGGCATTGATCGCGTCTGCAACGGTGCCGGACAGCTGTACGACAGGAAACTCGGTGCCCATCAGACCACCGGCTGTTTCCTCATCGAAGGCCAGCAATTCCCGCAGTTCCGCCGAATCCTCGGGTTCAAGTTTTCCAAGCACCTGTTCGGCGACGGCATCGTCCATTTCCGCAACGATGTCTACAGCGTCATCGGAGTCGAGTTCATCGACGATTTCGCTCAGGCGCTGTGCCGTCAGTTCCTCGAAGAGGTCTTCACGTACATTCTCATGCAGGTCCAGCAACACTTCCGATGCGTGATCCGGCGGCAGCAGTTCGAAGAGGAAACGTGCCTCGCTGTGTGGCAACTCGTTTATGATCGAGGCGATATCCGCGGAATGAAGATCGGTAAGGATATTCAGCAACGCTGCATGCGAGTCCGTGTATATCAGTTCCTGAATGTCGGCGAGCAGTTCCGCATCCGCGATTACCGTTGTGGATTGTACACCATCAACGGAATCGAAAAACGGTTCTTCTTCCTCGTATTGTATTCCGTTACGTTCGGTCATACGCGTTGATCAGATTACTGAGAGTGCTGAAATCAGTTATGGTAAGCTGTTCCGGGCGAAGTGAAAGGAAGGCGGCGGCGTTCGTTGCATCGCCTGGCATGATCCCCAACTGTTTGAGGGAATTGGAAAGTGTTTTTCTTCTCTGCCCGAAAGTCGCTTTTACCAGTCTTCTAAAAAACGAATAATTCCTGATTTGTGCCAGTCGATCATTTTCCATCCGCAGATACAGTACTGATGACCATACGTTCGGTCGCGGTGTGAACACATTGGGTGAAACGTTGAAACAGCGGCGGACGGATGCGTGTGTCTGTGTCAGGACGGAAAGAATCCCGTACTCCTTGCAGCCCGGGGCTGCGATGATGCGCTCGGCAACTTCCCGCTGCATCATGAAAATGCCATCACGGACGGCGTCATGCCGGTCGAAGATGTGAAACAGAATCTGACTCGTGATGTTGTAAGGCAGATTGCCGATCAACCGCAACGGTGCACCGTATTCTTCTGCCATGGCCTTCAGATCGAGGGAGAGAACATCCTGCTGCATCACCCGTACATGCGGATACCTCTCCTCGGGAAAGCGTTCCTGCAATACCTCCACGGCGCGGGCATCGATATCCATTGCGATGAGCCGGCATCCGCGTTCAGCCAGGAGCGCGGTCAGTACACCCGTACCGGAACCGATTTCCAGCACCACATCCCCCGGGAGCGGATCGAGCGCAGCGACGATGTTCCGCGCAATGTTCGCATCATGGAGGAAATGCTGACCGAGCGTCTTCTTCGGTATGTAGGGAGCATATCGCATGCTGTAATGTACGAAAACGACACCGAAAGGGAGCGATATTTCATAGCTGCCAATGCCCGTGCCTCCTCGAGCGGGGGGCTGGGGACTGCTGCAACCATGTACAAATCGTTGTGTCAACAACATACCGAAGACACACGTCTTTGATATTCCCTCCGCATACTCTACTTTGATCACTGACACTGAACCAAGGACTGATGCCGTATGAATGAGACCACACTTCCTCCCGACGATTTCCACTGCGGCTATGTGGCGCTGATCGGTGCACCGAACGCCGGAAAATCCACATTGATGAATGCGCTGCTGGGCGCAAAAATATCCATCGTCACCGCAAAACCCCAGACCACAAGAAAGCGCGTGCTTGGTTTCTATACGGGAGATACGCATCAGATAATCTTTATAGATACACCCGGCCTGATCCGGCCGAAATACATTCTTCAGCAGTCCATGGTTACCGCCGCACATTCCGCCATCGCCGAAGCCGATGCCATCTGCGTGCTTATCGACGGAGCCCGCGCATTGGAACGGGGGGACCTGTTGCCGGTTGGTTTACTCGACCTGCTGAGAAAGGCGGGGTCCCCGGTATTTGCTGTCATCACGAAAAGTGATCTCGTCGCGGATAAAAAGCAGTTACTGCCGATGATGGCCCGCCTGTTGGAGTTTTACGATTTCAAAGCAGTCATCCCGATCAGTGCACCAGAGGGACAGGGATTGGACGGATTGATCGACGAGTTGCGGGCGGTGCTGCCGGTGGGTCCGCAACTGTATCCGGAGGACATGCTTTCCGACGCGCCCGAACGGTTCTTCGTCAGTGAAATCATTCGGGAAAAGATTTTCGAACAGTACCGTCAGGAAGTTCCTTACGCCACGGAAGTGTTCATCGCGGAATTCCGGGAAGAAGAAAAATGTGACCATATCGCAGCGGAAATCATTGTCGAACGGGAGAGTCAGAAGCGTATACTCATCGGCAGCGGCGGCGACGCACTCAAAGCCATCGGTATCGCAGCCCGCAAAGATATCGAAGCGTTTCTCGGGCGCAAGGTGTTTCTCGAATTACATGTCCGCGTACGTGACGGCTGGCGTGACAATGAGGCATGGGTGCGCCGCCTCGGGTATTAACCAGTCTGGAGGAGTTGTTTCAATGAATACGCAAACACGTTCCCGCAGATTTTTTCTCAAAGCCGCATCACTGCTCGGAGTAAGCGCCGCCCTGGGACCAGCAGACCTCCTGGCGGTACCGAACACCGCTTCAACTGCGCGGTGGGCGCACAAGGGTGTGCGACCGCTTTCCATCGCAAGTGCCAACGGACTCGAATCTACCGCGAGAGCGATGCATCTGTTGCGCGACGGGCGCGATACGCTCGATGCAGTCATTGCGGGAGTCAATATCGTCGAGGATGATCCGGACGACCAGACCGTCGGCTACGGCGGCCTTCCGAATGAGGACGGGGAGGTCGAACTGGACTCCTGTGTCATGCACGGACCCACAGGACGTGGCGGGGGGGTGGCAGCCCTGCGCAATATCAAAAACCCATCCCTCGTCGCCAGGCGCGTCATGGAACGCAGTGATCATGTCCTCCTCGTCGGTGAAGGCGCGTTGCATTTCGCCCGCGCACATGGTTTCAGAGAAGAAAATCTTCTTACAGATGCCGCGCGTGAACGCTGGCTGCGATGGAAGGAAACACTCAGCAATGAGGATGACTGGCTGCCACCACACGGCTTTGAGGACCGGGATTTAGGCATGAATCATCCTGATATGCAGGAGGAATCACGGAGAGAGGCAGGCTGGCGCGATGAGCGTGCGCGTCCTACAGGCACGATCAACTGTCTGGCAGTGGACGCGAACGGCGATATCTCCGGTGTGACGACGACCAGCGGGCTCGCATTCAAAATTCCCGGCCGCGTCGCAGATTCACCGATTATCGGTGCTGGACTCTATGTAGACAATGCCGTCGGCGCCGCTGGCTCCACAGGTCGCGGCGAGGCAAATCTGCTCGCACTTTCCAGCTTTCTCATTGTCGAACGCATGCGCATGGGAGACCATCCGACCGATGCCTGTCTGCACGCCTGCCGGCGTATTGCTGAGCAGACGAAGATGAAACGGCTGCTCGACGAGAACGGACGCCTGAAATTCAATGTCAACTTCTATGCACTCGACAAGGACGGCCGGCATGGGGCCGCTTCCGTCTGGCCGGGGAAACAATACGCAGTCAACGATGGCAATGAAAAAAGCCACCTGCTCGACTGTGCTGCACTCTACGAATCCTGAGTTTACATACTCTGCATTTGATCGGAGGTCCGGTCGGCCTATGCATCAATCCGGCGGGTAAACACTGCCATTGATATGCAGTGAGGGAATTCACTGCAGTGTGCCTGCAGACGCCGCGCACGTGCATACCGCCTTCGCCTCGATCGTGGCTGTACTTTGTTCCTATGCATCGTTTGCCGAAATTATTGGATGGAGAAGCAACCCGAAAGAGGCAGGTATTATGGCAGTGAGAAACAGCGTATGTCCGATGTGACCACGCCGGAAGGCCGCGGAGAGGACGGAGAACTCGACCGGACATTGCGTCCGATGCGGTTTGAAGATTTTACCGGCCAGAAAACAATCACCGACAACCTCCGTGTGTTCATCACCGCTGCACGTCGTCGCGGAGAGGCTCTGGACCATGTGCTGCTGACCGGCCCCCCCGGCCTGGGAAAGACCACGCTCGCCCATATCATCTCGAACGAAATGGGAGCGTCGCTGAAAATGACTTCCGGGCCTGTCCTCGACAAACCCGGTGACCTGGCGGGACTCATTACGGGGCTCGAGGAAGGCGACGCCCTCTTCATCGATGAGATCCATCGCCTCTCGCCCGTTGTGGAGGAATACCTCTATTCAGCCATGGAGGATTTCACTCTGGACATCATGATCGACTCCGGGCCCAATGCCCGCAGCGTACAGATAGAGCTCAAACCATTTACGCTCATAGGGGCCACCACGCGCGCGGGCTTGCTGACCGCACCCCTGCGCGCGCGTTTCGGAATTACGAACCGTCTCGATTACTACGATGTGGAACAGTTACAGCGCATCGTGTTGCGTTCCGCACGCATACTCGATATTGCCATCGACATCGAAGGGGGAGCTGAAGAAATCGCACGCCGTTCACGTGGCACGCCGCGTATCGCCAATCGTCTGCTGCGCCGGGCCCGCGACTTCGCACAGGTCATCGGCGATGGCATCATTACGCGAGATATCGCAGATTATTCTCTCAATGCACTGGAAGTCGACGAACACGGTCTCGACGATATGGACAAACGTATTCTTCACTGCATGCTGGACAAATATGCCGGTGGCCCGGTCGGTATCAATACACTCGCCATCGCAGTCGGTGAGGAGCCCGGAACAATCGAGGAAGTCTACGAGCCCTATCTTATCCAGGAGGGGTATCTTCACCGTACCCCACGGGGCAGGGAATTGACACCCGCTGCCTATCTGATGCTCGGGAAACCGCTCCCCCCTCACCGGCAGGCGCAGCCAGGTCTGTTCGTGGAAGGCAAAGCCGAAGAAACAGACTGAAATGTATATTCCGGCCAACGGCATTCAGCGGAGGACTGGTCCAATGCGTGCATGGCTGCTGCCGTTTCCCCTTCACAGCGCACGGAACATCAGGAATTGAAGTCACCGATGAAAGAAGTTACACCATACAGAATAACGTATCACAGTGCCTGGCACGTCATACTCATCCTGCCTCTGCTGTTCCTGATCATCGCATGCGAGGATAAGGCCCGTCCCGCGGTAAGCGGAGTTTCTCCTGATCAGCTTCCGACCCAGGAAAGCTGGAATTCCACCGTCACCTTCAGCGATTCAGGCCGCGTGCGTGCTATTCTCTGGTCCGGACGAATCCGCATGTACGAGGAGCAGAGCGAAACCCTGCTTGACAGTGGGGTCGTCGTGGATTTTTACGACCGGCAGGGCAGTCACACCTCGGTATTGACGTCCCGGCGCGGGCGCGTCGATGACATCACACGCAATCTCGAGGCCTTTGACTCTGTGGTGTTCCGTTCCGACGAAGGCACCGTTGTCGAAACCGAATACATCTTCTGGGACAACAAATCCAGACAGGTGCGCGGTGACCGTTTCGTGACCATCACTTCGCCTACCGAACGTCTCCAGGGTTACGGTTTCGAAGCTGACCAGGGTCTTCGCAATTACACCGTCTTCGGGAAAATCACCGGCGAGGCTGAACTGGATACAAAATAAGCTGCACAGATTTGCAGGTAGTTAAGAGATAAGAGTTAAGAGTTAAGGGTCAATAGAATTACGGAATGCAGGGGCGGTTCGCGAACCGCCATACCTTCACCATCACCCCGGATCACGGTGGATGCGCGGTCCCGATCTCCATCGACCCGTTCGCATCCCGGGACTCCCGACATACAAGAAAGTCCTCTGTGAACCCTGCCTGTGCTCCGCAGGAGCAAAGCGAAAGCGGGATGGTGCAAT
>JAGTUW010000001.1 GCA_018224345.1 Bacteroidota bacterium | reverse complement strand
TCGGAGACATCCGGTTCGGAGACATCCGGTTCGGAGACATCCGGTTCGGAGACATCCGGTTCGGAGACATCCGGTTCGGAGACATCCGGTTCGGACGTAACTGGAGAGGCGCGGGCTGATTCTTCCGACGATGTGGCTGCCACGGATGGGTCGTCGGTATCCACCGGGGATCGAGACACCACGAAGAAGCGTGAGGATACATGAGCGATGCACATTCGGCAGAGCAGGGAAATCAGTATGTTTCCTTCCAGTACGAACTGGTACGGAAAGGCATTCACATGGTGTCACTTTCCATCCCGGTTCTGTATTACTTCATATCGAAGGAACTCGCGCTGAGTATTCTCGTCCCATTGACAGTGCTCTTTGTCGTTGCAGATGTCCTGCGTTCATATCATGCCCCCTCATTTGTTTTGTATGAACGCATATTTGGTCGAATGTTGCGGCCGCATGAGAAGACCCTGCAGAAAAAGACGCTGAACGGTGCGAGTTGGGTGTTGATTTCTGCGACCTTCTGTGTACTGGTGTTTCCGAAACTGATCACGATTACCGCCTTCGCAATATTGATCATTTCTGATACGACAGCGGCCCTTGTGGGACGTCGTTTCGGTACGAAGAAATTCAATGATAAAACCCTGGAAGGGTCCACGGCCTTCGTCCTCTCTGCATTCGTCGTCATCCTGTTCACGCCCAAGGTTGCGCACGCACCTGCGGAATACCTGATCGCTTGCATCTCCGCTATCATCGGTGCGTTAGCCGAGGTGTTCTCTTTTGATATCATTGACGACAATTTTGCGATTCCGGTGTCCATCGGCGCAGCACTCTGGCTTCTCTATGCCATATTTCTCCCGGAAATGAATATTCATCTATTGGACAGCTGACATGGTTTCTCGTTTTTCCGTCGTGCTCACGGTCCTGCTGTTGACGGGGCTTATCGGATGCGGCATCTCCACAAAGGATGAAGCGATCGGTGAGAGCGATGTCATCACAATCATTGCCGACAGCAGTGACTATGACGCCTTGTATGATGTAATCGAAAATGCGTTCGGAAAACCGTTTTTCACACCACAACCCGAGACCTGGTTTACCTGGCAACGATATAATCTTTCCGCACTGCTCGAACACAAGCGCGATCGAAACATTCTGATTCTTTCTCCGTTGGACGCCGATCACCGTCTCGGTGAGTATATGCGTTCTGCTCTGGATTCGACAGTACAGGAATTGGTTGAACAGGGCGAACAGCATGTGTTTGTCAGAAAGAATCTCTGGTACAGAGGGCAGGTCGTCGTGCATCTGACAGGCAGAACATTACCGGAGTTGCGTGACTTCATGGCATCAAATGCAGGCCGGCTCGAATACTATTTCAAGCAGGCATGGGATGAACGGGAGATGACGCGCATGCGGAAGCTGCCGCGTGAGGAAGAAATCGAGAACGACCTGCTGGAACGTTACGGTTTCGGCTTCACCATTATCAAGAGCTGGTTTGTAGCAAAAGACAGCAGCGAGATCAACACCGTCCTGTTGCGGCGACAGGCCCCGACCGAAACCGAACGCTGGTTGATGGTACATTGGCTCGATACGACCAACACCTCATTGCTCACCAATGATTTTGCCTATGAGACACGAAATCGTCTGACCGAAATGCTTTATCGCACCTATGACGATTCATCCTGGGTCGTGATCGATTCGGTGCACCATTTGCAGTTCGACGAAGTAAATTTCCAGGACCGTTTCGCCATTATGATGAGGGGTCTTTGGCGCATGAATGATTATTCGATGGGCGGCCCGTTCATCAGCTATCTGTTCTACGATGACGAACAGGAGAGAATTTATTTCATAGAAGGTTCGATATTCGCGCCGCGCTACGAGAAGAAAAAACTGATTCAGGATATGGACGTCATGATTAAAACCCTGCGATTGACGAATCCGAATGACGGAAAGTCCGCTTCCTGATGGAAGGGCAGTGGCCGTCATTGCGTCGGTGGGCCGGGTGGGCGTGCAGGTTTTTGCTTGCAGGTGCACTGCTGTACTTCCTTGTTTCAACCGTGCAGCGCGATATCATCGCAGCACTGTTTCTGCAGGCACAACCGGCATTTCTCTTTCTGGCTCTGGGGCTTCTCCCACTGAATCTGCTGCTGCAGTACAAGAAATGGCAGTTGCTGGTGCATGGCCCTTTCCCGCAGATTGCCGTTCCCGAATTGCGTGCCTCGCTGTTGCTCGGTTTTACCTTCGGCATTGTCACACCGGCACGTGTCGGGGAATTCGGCGGGCGGGCGGCAGGGATGCGTTCGGTGGACGGTTGGACATTGGTAGGCCTGACTGCCGTTGACAAGTTTGCCGGCATGGTAGTGACTGTGGTTGTCGGATGTGTTGGTTTGATGGTGTTCTGCTGGCGTCATCCGTTCATTGATCCGCTGCTGTTGACTGTATTGTTCTCGGTGTTCGCTGTCATTGCGGTGTTGCTGTTGTTGCGCCGGCGCAGCGGTAGCTCGCCTGTCCTTCGTCGTCACGTCAATGGTGCCGGACGGTTTCAGCGTCGTATCGCATCCTTCCGTGCGGCCCTGCAGCATGTTCGCGGGCCGCGATTACATCGTCTTCTGTGGTGTTCCATTCTGTTCTATCTGACGTTTCTTCTCCAGTTTTTTCTTCTGCTCAGCGCCTTCGGACCGGTGGATCTTCTCAGTGCTCTTGCTGGCATCAGCACAATATTTCTGATAAAAACCATCATTCCCCCCATCACTCTTGGTGAGCTCGGTATCAGGGAGGGCGCGAGCGTCTATGTGCTCGGACATGCCGGCATACTTGCCGCCGCAGCGTTCAATGCTGCGCTGTTGCTTTTTGTCATCAATATTCTTCTGCCCAGCCTGGCCGGCCTCGTCGTGCTTCTGTGGCGTCCACGACAGGGTCTCCCCGACGGTGTTTCCGGAGATGTGCGGTGATTGCCTATTCTTTTTTTACCTTCCTGGCCGCATTGACAGCCGTGTACATGCTCTTCCTGTTCCGTTTACGATCCGGAATACGCTGGCTGGCAGGACAGCCCGTGGAAGAACTCCCCGATGCCGTATCTGATGCATGGCCTTCCGTGACGGTATTACTTCCGGTTCGGAATGAGGAAGCCAATATTCTGGCCAGTATCGCGTCTCTCCTGCAACAGCGTTATCCAGCCGACCGCCTGGACGTACTTATTCTCGATGATGGCTCCGAAGACCGGACCCGTGACTTGGCGGAAGAGGCCATTGCGACGCAGCAACACTTCCGGCTGATCAGAGGTGAAGGAGAGGGTAAGAAAACCATGCTCACGGCAGGGGTGCAGGCGGCACGTGGTGAAGTGATTGTCAGTACGGACGCCGACTGCATGCATGACGCTGACTGGTTGCGTGCGTTGGTCGAACCGTTTTTACAGGGTGCGGACATCGTCGCCGGACCTGTAGTCTATCAAGGGCGGCGGAGCTTGTTCCAGCGTTTACAGGCATTGGAATTTCTCGGTCTGGTCGGTGTGGGTGCCGGATTCTTCGGTATCGGTTTTCCACGTCTCTGCAACGGTGCGAATTTCGCCTATCGAAAAACGCAGTTTCACGCAGTCGGTGGCTATGAAGGGAACGAAAGTATTCAAAGCGGCGACGATGAGTTTCTTCTGTACCGCATCGTATATGAGAATGGCGGACAGGCGCACTTTGTCGCACGTCCGGAAGCAGTTGTCCGTACCGCTCCCGCATCGACGATTGGAGAGTTTCTCAGGCAGCGCATCCGTTGGGCGTCGAAATCGCGTTCCTGTGAAGACCGCCGTTTCGTTTCCTTTCTCGTGCTGTTGTTTCTGTATTTTCTTTTTGTGGCGTTTGCTCCGCTGATGAGTATCACCTCCCTGGTCGCCATGCTCGCGGGGCTGCTGTTTTTTGTTTTGAAAGTGATCGCGGATACAGCGGTGCTGTATGCTGCTGCAGCGCTGTTCCGTCAGCCACTGCGGATTGCGGATGTTTTGCTGGCGGAGGTGCTGCATGCATATTACCTTGTCCTGGTTTCTCTCGTCGGATTGTTCGGAAGGTATACATGGAAGAATCGCAAAGTCGTCACCAACAGGAGTTGACATCTTTCTGGTATTCCGGTGGGGAGTTCCGTGTCATCTGGAAAGTCAGTATCTACGGTTCGGTCGCCTTTTTCTCACTGATCGTTTCGTATATCGGTATTTCGCAGTTGTTTCCCTGGCTTCCGTGGCGATTCGGAAATCCGCTGGCCGTATTGATCGCTGCAGTGGCCGCGACAATATTCTGCGTCCGGCTGATTGACCGTCGTTCCGTCTTGGAGATGATGGGATTGCAACTGCAGAGACGGGCTGGCAGATTGCTGTTGTACGGTATCGGACTGACGTTGCTGATGCTGTTGCTGCTCTTGTTGCTGGAACTTCTGTTCGCGGATGCGCGTATATTTTTAAGTTCTGTGACACTCGCGCACACCCTGTCACTGTTATTCCTCGGCTTGCTTTCATTTACACTCGTCGGTTTTGCCGAGGAAATACTTGTTCGCGGCTATCCATTTCTCGTACTGAGGGCGCAGATCAATACCCTCACGGCGTTGCTGCTTACTTCCGGGGTATTCAGTCTTATCCATGCGCTGAATCCCGGTATTGGCTGGATCGGTTTTCTGAACATATTTCTCGCCGGAATCTGGCTGGGAATAGCGCGTGTCCGCAGCGGCTCTTTGTGGCTGCCCGTGGGATTGCATATCGGATGGAATTTCTTCATGGGTCCGGTATTCGGTTTTCCGGTCAGCGGTATCATCGATCGCAGTACGTTCATCACGCAATCCGAAGGACCGGCATGGATCACCGGTGGGACTTTCGGTCCTGAAGGAGGATTGCTCGTTACCATGGTACTCCTCGTTGGTATCATCGTTCTGTATCATCCGCGCCTCGGTGCGTCTCGTTTGCACGATGAGGATGCGGTATCGAAAAAGACTTGAAAGAGGTATCCCAATGAAAATCGTATATATGCTCCTGCTTTTGCTTCTCGCCCCGGTTGCATCCGGTCAGTGGATAGAAGATGCCAACATCGAGACACTGATCAGGAAAGGGATTCATGACACGTACAACATGAAATTCGAATCCGCCGATGAGTCCTTTCGCGAGGTCGCACGGGCGTACCCCGAGCATCCGACCGGAGAGTTCTTTCTCGCCATGGTGGAATGGTGGCGCATTCTTATTGATCTTGATGATGAGTCCCGCGACAAGCGCTTCGTTTCCATGCTCGACAATGTTATTGATCTTTGTGACAAACGGTTGAAGCGGAATTCCAACGACATGGCCGGCTTGTTTTTCAAGGGTGGCGCCATCGGGTTCAAGGGACGTCTGCTGGCCAGCCGCAAGAGTTGGGTGAAGGCGGCGACGACAGGGCGGGACGCGTTGCCTGTAGTGATGGATGCAGCGGAGATTGCGCCGCGCAATGCGGATCTGGCATTCGGTACTGGGATCTATGACTACTATGCCGCCGTTCTGCCTGACCGCTATCCGGTGCTCAAGCCGTTGATGCTGTTTCTGCCGACGGGGGACAAGGAACTCGGGATCAAGGCATTGAAACATGCTGCGGAGAATGGACGCTATGCCAATTACGAGGCCATGTATTTTCTCCTGCAGGTCTATTACAGTATGGAAAACAAACCTTCTTCCGCCCTGACTTACGCACGCAAGCTGCAGGAGACCTTCCCTGAAAACCCGGTATTTCACCGCTACCTGGGCCGCACATATATCAAACTCGGGAACTGGGAACGTGCCGCCCGTGTGTTTGCCGATATCTCCGGGCGTGTCGCTGCCGGGAAACGTGGGTACAGTGCGAATATGCAACGCGAGGCGGAGTATTATCTGGGGTATAATGCCATGTTGACACGGAACTTCAATGATGCGATGAAGCATCTGGTCGAATGTGACCGCCTCTCGCGATCACTCGACGATGAACCATCCGGATTCATGATCATGGCCAATCTGCGCATGGGGCAGGTGCATGATCTGATGAAACAACGCAACTACGCGGTTCGGCAGTACGACAAGGTCTTGCGCATGCCGGACTTCAAAAGATCGCGGGATCTGGCAGGGAAATACAAAAAAGCGGGATACTCGATGTAGGACGTGATTGGACGGGTTTGTTTTGACCCTGTCTGAGAAAGGGTAGAACCGCATCCGTGATTTTTTTCCCGAATTTTGTCGGAAATTCCACCTAAAACGCTATATTTGATGTTGGCGTCATCTTTTGACGATGAGGTCGTCTTGACGAACGCGGAGTGATTGATCCTGGTACGTCGATGTCGCCCTCTTGCGTCTGTCCTCTACCATCTTACATAAGGAGCTACTCTATGTACGGCAAAATGAAGGAATTTCTCGGCACGGAATTGAAGGAGCTGAGAGATCAGAAATTGTACAAAGATGAACGGATCATTGAAAGTCAGCAAGGAGCAGAGATCGTTGTACGCGGCAAGAAAGTACTGAACTTCTGCGCGAACAATTATCTCGGCCTTTCATCCCATCCCGATCTCGTCAAGGCAGCGCATGAAGCTATTGATGAACGCGGGTACGGGCTTTCTTCTGTTCGGTTTATCTGCGGGACGCAGGATATTCACAAGGAATTGGAACGGAAGGTCTCGGAGTTTCTCGGTACCGAGGACACCATTCTCTTCGCTGCCTGTTTTGATGCCAACGCTGCGGTGTTCGAGCCCTTGTTCGGCGCCGAGGATGCGATCATCACCGACTCACTCAATCACGCCTCCATTATTGACGGTATTCGACTGAGCAAGGCGAAGCGTTGGATTTACAACCATGGCCATCTCGGCGATACGGAAACCGAAGATCCGGGTACTGGCAAGATGGCCAAGGGTCTCGAGCGTTGTCTGAAGGAAGCGCAGGATGCGCGTTTCCGCGTGATCGTCACCGACGGCGCCTTCTCCATGGACGGAGAAATCGCGAAGCTCGATCAGATCTGTGATCTGGCTGAAAAATACGATGCGTTGGTCATGCACGATGACTGTCATTCGACGGGCTTCCTCGGCAAAACCGGACGCGGGACACATGAGTATTGTGGTGTGATGGGACGCACAGATATTATCACGACCACCTTCGGAAAAGCGCTTGGTGGTGCTTCCGGCGGTTGCGTCTCCGGCCGCAAGGAAATTGTGGAATGGTTGCGCAACAAGGGGCGCCCGTATCTGTTCTCGAACACTGTTCCACCAGCAGTCGTCGGCGCGTCGATCAAGGCCATTGATCTTCTCACCGCGAGCACGGAGTTGCGTGACAAGCTTGAGACCAACACCAAAAAGTTTCGTGCAGAAATGACCGCCGCGGGCTTCGACATTATCGAGGGCGACCATCCGATCGTACCTATCATGTTTGGCAAATATGACAACTGCAGCCAGCTCGCCGTGGATTTCGCCAATAAGTTGTTGGACGAAGGCATTTATGTGATCGCCTTTTCCTTCCCGGTGGTTCCCCGCGGTAAAGACCGCATTCGCGTTCAACTTTCCGCCGCCCACGAGATCGAGCATATTGACAGGGCCGTTGCCGCGTTCACCAAGGTCGGCAAGGAACTTGGCATGATTTAATGTTCCGATCGTCGTGTCGGATCATCGGGATCCGACACGACGGTCACTTAATTATTCAACGTATCCGAGTATTTACCAGGAAGAGTACATGAAAGAAATCAAGAAGATTCTCGTCACCGGTGCCGTCGGGCAGATCGGTTCGGAACTCACCCTTGCGCTGCGTGACAAATATGGCGCTGAGCATGTCATCGCCACAGGGCGCAAAACAGAGCCAAGCAAGGAATTGAAGGAATCCGGCCCCTTCCACTTCATCGATGTCAACAGTGTTGATTCAGTTGAAGAGATGATAAAAAAATACGAAATCGACACTATCATACACATGGCCGCCATTCTCTCGGGCGTAGGCGAAAAGAACCCCATGCTGGCCTGGGACGTCAACATGAACGGGACGCTCAATATTCTCAATCTCGGTGTCAAATATGATATGGCACGCGTGATCATCCCGAGTTCCATTGCTGTGTGGGGTCCCGGTACGCCCTCAGTCGCGCCGCAGGACACCGCCTTGCATCCGACAACGATGTATGGTGTCACCAAGGTCGCCGGAGAAATTCTGGCGGATTATTACGTGCTCAAATACGGTCTCGACAGTCGCGGTCTGCGTTACCCCGGTATCATTTCGTCAGAAACGCTTCCCGGTGGCGGTACGACCGATTACGCAGTCGCGATCTATTACGAAGCAGTGAAGAACAAAAAATATACCTGCTTCGTGCGTGAAGACACCCGTCTGCCGATGATGTATATGCCTGATTGCATCAAGGCCACGATTGATCTGATGGAAGCACCGTTCGACAAGCTCAATCGGCACAACGACTACAATGTCGGCTCGATGAGCTTCACAGCGAAGGATCTCGCCAATGCTATCAAGAAACATATCCCCGACTTCGTCGACAGTTACGAGCCCGATTTCCGTCAGGCGATTGCCGACTCCTGGCCTGATGACGTCGAAGACGACGCGGCACGTAAGGACTGGGGCTGGGATCCCTCCCATAACATCGAGAGCATGACAAAGGATATGCTCGAGAAACTCCAGGCCCGGCACGCTAAGGGTGAACTGGAATAATTCGTAACCTCCAGGACACGTATTCCGGTAGGGCTGAATCTGCAAGGGCGGGCGTGAGTCCGCCCTTGCGCTTATCTTTGTGAACCTGGCTGCGGTACCCGGAAAGCTGGCGCACAATCGGCCCATCTGCCAGGCGCAGAGGTGAACACGTATTCTGTCAATGACTATGACGGAGCTGAATACATGAAACATTTATTTGCATTTCTCTGTCTGTTCCTGCCCGCTTGTGGAGGCAGTTACCCGCCACTCAAGACAGTCGATGCGGTGGACCTCGATCGTTATATGGGCACATGGTATGAAATCATGCGTCTGCCGAATTCTTTTCAAAAAGATTGCTGGAACTCTACTGCAGAATATAGCCTCAGGGACGATGGCAAGGTGCGAGTTGTCAATCGCTGCCGTAAAGACAGTGTGAACGGTCCGGAGAACAGCGCGACGGGGAAGGCCTGGGTCGTCGCGGGCAGCAACAACAGTAAACTGAAAGTCTCGTTCTTCTGGCCGTTCCGGGGCGATTATTGGATCATAGAATTGGATGAGAATTATCAGTGGGTGGCAGTCGGCGCACCCAGTCGGGAGTATCTCTGGATACTGGCAAGAGAGCCGAGATGGGACGTGGTGCCACTCGAGATGTTGAAAGAACGTCTCGCGGCGAAAGGCTTCGATGTGACGCAACTTATCGCCACCAATGACTATCCTCTTGCAATACTCGATGCAGCTCCGCCACAGATTGAGGACGTGGAGGAAGAATAGATATCGCATTATCAGGCTTGCGGATTTTCAGGCTTGCGTTCGTCCCGTAGCGGAGGTGCAGGCGGATCTCCACAATACTGCTTACTTTTTTGTATGGGTATAACATGCAACGCAACGTTGAATTCAGTGCGAATAGCTGGCTGATTATCATTACGCCTGTCTTCCTGCTCTTCACTTCCGTTTTGTTTGCGCAGTCTGTCGAGTTCTCATCATCCAACCTGCCGATCGTTATCATCGAGACCGGGGGTATTGAGATTCCCGATGAACCCAAAGTGCCCGCCGTACTCGGAATTATCCGCGGTGCGGGGGAGAGAAATCATATTGATGATCCGTACACCGATTACCATGGACCCGTCGGAATAGAACTCCGCGGCAACTCCTCTTCTGTACATCCACTCCCTTCAACCGGGAGTGTTTTCGTGTCGCTGCAGTTGCCGACGGTAACCGGTGGAGTTGTTATCATTCGAGATGCGCTCGGCAGGGAAGTCCGCCGGCGTGAGTTTCATGCGGCGTCGATCGGGGCTCAAGGTCTTTCCTTCCATCTCCGTGATGTACCGAATGGTCTGTATCATGCATTTCTCCATGTTGGCAGAGAGCCTGTCGCTGTCACCCGGATTCTCCTGTTGAAATGAAATAATCGTTCCGCTGACGGAAATTCGGATGTGTGAGCAGGGGCGCACTGTGGAGAATGACGCGGGGTTCCGTGGAGAATGATGAGGTAAAGGGACATTTGAAAAGGGGCATACCGTTTCCGGTATGCCCCTTTTGCGATCCATATGCGATTCGCCGTGGCAGATGATTTCCGCTGCGGTGACGCGGTCTTATTTTTTCTTCGATTTCGACTTTGTCTGCTTTGCCACTTTCCTCGGATTACGCAATGCTGCACGAGCTGCTGCAAGTCGTGCGATAGGCACGCGGAAGGGTGAACAGCTGACGTAGTCGAGGCCGATGTCGTGACAGAATTCCACTGACGACGGTTCGCCACCGTGCTCACCGCAGATCCCGAGCTTGATGTCGGGACGTGACTTGCGGCCTTCCGCGACGGCATGTTTCATGAGGAAACCGACACCATGCTGATCGATTGCCGCGAAGGGATCGCGCGGATAGATCTCATGCTCGACATAGGACGGAAGGAAGCGGCCTGCGTCGTCACGGCTGACACCGAGGGTCGTCTGTGTCAGGTCATTGGTGCCGAAAGAGAAAAATTCGGCGACCTCCGCAATCTCTTCTGCCGTGATGGCGCCACGTGGTATTTCAATCATGGTACCGACCAGGTACTCGAACTTCGTCTTGTGTTTTTCCATGACCTCGGCCGCCACTCTGCGCACGATTTCTTCCTGCAGCTTGAGTTCCTTGACATGACCGACAAGCGGGATCATGATTTCCGGGAAGGCCTTGATACCCTTCTTCCGCACCTTTACGGTCGCTTCGAATACGGCCCGGGCCTGCATCTCGGTGATTTCCGGATACATGATACCGAGGCGGCAACCCCGGAAGCCGAGCATGGGATTGAATTCGTGCAGGGCTTCGACACGGGCCTTGACCTGCGAGGCGGGAATGCCGAGTTCCTCGGCAATTTCCTTCTGTCCCTTCTCGTCATGCGGAAGGAATTCATGCAGCGGCGGGTCGATGGTGCGGATGGTGACCGGACGCTTGCCCATGGCAGTAAGGATACCTTCGAAATCCTTGCGCTGCAACGGGAGAAGTTTCGACAGTGCCTTACGTCGGCCTTCGACATCCTCCGCCAGAATCATTTCACGCATGGGGCCAATTTTTCCCTCGCCGAAGAACATATGTTCTGTGCGGCAGAGTCCGATGCCTTCGGCGCCGAAAGCGACGGCGTTGGCAGACTGATCGGGCTGATCGGCATTTGTGCGAACCTTCATCTGACGCACGCCGTCGGCCCACTTCATGAGTTGGTCATACATTCTGTAGGCAGGAGCATCTTTCGGTGAAAGTGTCTTGTCGACCAGCACCTGCTGGACCTCGCTCGGACGCGTCGGAATTTTACCGAGCAGCACCTCGCCGGTCGAGCCGTCGAGTGAGATATAATCTCCTTCCTGAACAACTTCCTTACGGCCAGTGACGCGCATTTCACCGGTTTTGTAGTCAATTTTCAACGCTTCACAGCCTGCGACGCAGACCTTGCCCATCTGACGGGCAACGAGAGCGGCATGGGATGTCATACCACCACGCGCGGTAAGGATGCCCTCGGAGGCGTCCATTCCATCGATATCCTCCGGCGATGTTTCAATGCGGACGAGAATGACGGGAAGGCCGTTTTTCGCGAAGCGCACGGCGTCCTCAGCATTGAAAGCCACGACACCCGATGCTGCACCGGGCCCGGCGTTGAGTCCCTTTGTCAGTAACTGGTCGTTGTCGATGGCGTGCTGTTTTTCCTTGAGGTCAAAAATCGGTCGAAGCAACTGATTGAGCTGATCGGGTTGAATGCGCATGAGTGCCTCCTCCTGCGAGATCAGCTTCTCCTTCACCATGTCCACGGCAATTTTGATCGCCGCGAATGCGGTGCGTTTCCCGACACGGCACTGCAGCATGTAGAGAACACCGTTCTGAATGGTGAATTCAACATCCAGCATCTCACGGTAATGCTTCTCCAGCTTTTTCCGGAAATCAAGGAGCTTCTTGTATGATTTCGGGTCCTTGTCCTTGAGCTGAATGATCGGCAGGGGGTTGCGTGTTCCCGCCACGACATCCTCTCCCTGGGCGTTCATCAAAAACTCACCGTAGAAGATGTTTTCACCGGTGGCGGCATCGCGTGTGAAGGCTACGCCCGTGCCGGAGTCGTCACCGAGGTTCCCGAACACCATGGATTGAATGGAGACAGCCGTGCCCCAGTCGGAGGGAATGTCATTGAGTTTACGGTACACGATCGCGCGAGGATTCATCCATGAGTTGAATACCGCGCCGATGGCGCCCCAGAGCTGTTCCGCGGGATCGTCAGGGAAGGACTTTCCGGTCTCACGCTTGATGGCCGCCTTGAATTCGGCAACGAGTTCCTTGAGATCATCCGTGTTGAGGTCGATGTCACGTTCCACACCACGCGCGTGTTTTTTGGCTTCGAGAATTTCCTCGAAAGGATCGACATCCTTCTTCGTTTTGGGTTTGAGGTCCATGACGACGTCACCATACATTTGCACGAAGCGTCGATAGGAATCGTAGGCGAAGCGTTCATTGCCCGAGTGCGAAATGAGTCCTTTGATCGTCTCGTCATTGAGACCGAGATTGAGGACGGTATCCATCATGCCCGGCATGGAGGCTCGTGAACCGGAACGCACGGAGAGAAGCAGCGGATTTTTCGGATCACCGAATTTCGCTTTCATGTCGCGCTCGATTTTTTTGAGCGCGGTGACCACCTGGTCTTTGAGTTCGCTGGGATAGGTCTTTTTGTTGTCGTAGTAATAGGTGCAGACATCTGTCGTGATGGTGAAACCTGCGGGCACAGGAAGACCGATGTTTACCATCTCGGCGAGATTCGCCCCTTTGCCGCCGAGCAGGTTCTTCATGTCGGCCTTGCCCTCGGCTTTCTTGCCACCGAAGTAGTAGACGTACTTCGATTTGCGCCCGCTACCCTTTCGGGTTGTGGTCGCCTTGGCTTTGCTTTTGGCCATGCATTGACTCCAAATATGTTGATAATTGCATTGGGTTGTCTATGATTCAGACACGCCGTCACATTGATCGGCGGAAACTACTGCATCTATAAACATACGAAAAACTCCGCTTCCCCGGTAACATATTGTGGAGAAATGGAGAAATGCCATGGCAACGGTAACGCGTACAGAGGAAGCATTGTTTGTGCTGTGACATATCCCGAAATTATGCTATACTATGCGTACGTTAGGTACCTGGCGTTCTTTCTTCATGCTTGTTTTCGTACAGTGCATGGTGTACTCTGCGTATCCCGCCATAATTCACTGTTTACAGACAGTATACATGCTTTCATAATGAGATCTGCGCGGATAATCCTGTTTATCGTTCTCGTCACGATTTCTGCTTCCGCACAGACACCTGATCTCCTGATCGCACGCGGTGACAGCGCACAGGCGGCATTCTCGCCCCGCGATGCACTCCGCTTCTATCGGCAGGCAGAACGTCAGCAGCCCATGAACCCCGATGTATTGTGGCGCATTTCGAAGGTGCATACGGATTTGTCGATCGGAGAGGAAGACCCCGCTGTGGCCATGCGCGAAGCGGAGCGCGCGGTGGCGTATGCGAAACGTGCCGTGGAACACGGTGCACGTCATTCTATGGCGCATGCGGTGCTGGCGGTTGCCTATGGGCAGAAAGCCGTGCTTGTACCAAACAGGAAGAAAATGGATCTGAGCAAACTGCTGCACTCCCACGCGATACGCGCATTGGAGCTGGATTCCACCAACACCGTTGCAATGCTGGTGCTTGGTATCTGGCACCGTGAAGTGGCATCGCTGAGCTGGATCATCCGATTGCTGCTGAAAGCGGCGTATGGCGATGTCCCGGAGGCGAGTCTCGACGATGCACGAAAACTTCTGGGACGTGCGGTCGCGCTGCAACCAACGGTGATCATGGGCCGTGTGGAACTTGCGAAGACACTGATACAACGTGACGAGACAGACGCCGCCAGACGACAACTCCGTACGGCCCTCGCATTGCCCAGGAGCGACCTGCATGACCCGCGAAGGAAAGAAGAAGCAGAGGCGTTGCTGAACGCATTGTGAAAGAAATCACATGTGTCAGGAAGGGGGTATCGGCTGTGCGGCAGCGTCGTGAAGAAATGACAGTGCTGCAGGCGCGAACGAGGGGAATGCCTCAACGCAATGAAGAAGTGATGTCCATACGCGGCAAGGGGAGTCAGGAGGCGGAAAGAAAGCCGTAACCGATTCTGTCGGAAAGTGGATGTCCCGCAGGCAGTCGTTCGGGATGCCAGTGCAGGAGGAGGAGAAAAGGTTTGTCAGCGGGTTGCACCCATTCCAGTGCTTCGATTGTCCCGTCATGTGCCCTTGCGGTAGCATGCAGCCTCGGGGCCGCAAGGTCAACTCCCTGATGATGTGCGCTGTTGACCTGCCCGGATGTTGTTTCCGTCAGACCGGCGAGCAGGGAGGCCGGTGCTATTTCTACATCATGCATGCGGTCTTCGCCGTCCAGCCTATGATGGTCTTCATATCCGGCCAATGGGAGGTCGGGTAGGAGTGTCCCGCCAAGCGCCACGTTCACGACCTGCAGCCCCCGGCAGATGCCAAGTATGGGGAGACAGCGTTCGACGGCCATTCGGATCACGGTGAATTCGAGTTCGTCCCGTGCTGAATCAATCTCGCAAAGGGAGCGGGCTTCCGGTTTCCCATACAGTCGTGGATCGGGATCTCCGCCGCCGGGCAGGAGGACATGCGCATGATCGAGCGTCTGATCCACATTCATACCTGGCAGCAGGAAAGCAATATCGATATCTGGTAAGAGGCGCCGCAGCCAGTTGACGTAGTTCTGGTGCTGCGCGGGATTTGTGCTGGTAAGAACGATTCGCATGTGCAGCTATCGTAGGATCAGACGTCGCTGTCTGTGGGAGACTCACTGCCCGATGTGGCATTATCCCGGGGAGGAGGGGTGTCCGAAGGCCGGTTGTTCCCGCTGGCGGGGGGAGTATGTGAAGGCGGGTCTGTGTCGCCCGTGGCTGTTTTCTTCTGCGTCGCTGTGTCGGACTGCTGATTCAAACGTGCTTCCATCGCGAGCAGATACTCCCATGAATAGATCCCTGTATCGTGACCGTCGCCCCATCGTGCGGCAACGGCGTAATTACCGACAGGGGTCAGTGATTTCAATTCATACTTGCCTGGAATCGCGATGGGGAGTTGCATCGGCATTTTGACTTCGCCGAAAATATCGCTTTCCCCCTGACAGCCGGCACAGGGACATTCATCGCGAAAGCGCTGCAGGGAGAAGCGTGTTGTATGTCCGTCGTTCCAGGTGAGACGGAGATCCCGCTGCTCGAGCAGTTTGAATTCCGTAGGCTGTGGCATGGGTGTCGTCATGGTTGTGCTGGGACTATGGATGCTGCGGTGTGGCATCAAGTACAACCACGGGACTTTCGCCGAGTACTTCGGCGGTATGGAGTTTGTGCGAAGGAACCGTGAATCGTTCTCCTTGCGTCAGAATGTGGTCGATATCGTCGATAGTGATTTTCATCGATCCGCTCAGGACGATATGTATTGTATCATGATCGTGCATATGCGGTGGAAAACACATACCACCGGGGTAACTGTACACATAAATGTTATACCCCTCATCGCGGAGTCCTTGCTTCAGGGCACTGATTTGCTCGTTGTCCATTTAGTAGCTCTCCGATTCGTTAGGGAAGGTACCCGATTTCACATCGTTGATATACTGACGAAAGGCATTGTCCATTTCGTCGGCCAGAGCCGCATAGCGACGCACGAAGCGCGGGCGGAAATCCTCAAAAAGCCCGAGCATGTCATGTGTGACAAGAATTTGTCCGCTGCAATACTGTCCGGCACCGATACCGATGGTGGGTATGGAAACAGTTTCGGTAATTTTTTTGCCGAGAGTGGAGGGGATTTTTTCCAATACGATTGCGAATGCTCCCGCCTGTTCGAGAGCGATGGCATCCTCAATGATGGCTTCCGCTTCGTCCTCCGACGTACCGCGTGGCCTGTATCCCCCGAACTTGAGAATGGACTGCGGCATGAGGCCGATATGTCCCATCGTCGGAATCCCCTCTCCGGATATTTTTTCCACGACACCCGCAATGCGTTTGCCGCCTTCGACTTTGACACCGTGGGCGAGCGTTTCCTTCATCACGCGTCCTGCACTGCGGAAGGCTTCCTCTGTCGTTACCTGATAGGACATGAACGGTAGATCGGTAATCACCATGGAGCGGCGTACGATGCGACTGACGGCCTTCGTGTGATAAATCATTTCATCGAGGGTGACGGGGAGCGTAGTGGGATTGCCCTGGAAGACATTGCTGACGGAATCGCCGACGAGAATCAGATCGATCCCGGCATCGTCGAGCAGCCGGGCCATCAGAAAATCATAGGCGGTCAGGCAGGCAATCAACTCACCGGTGTCATGCATTTCCTGCAATCTTCGCGTCGTGACGCGTTTTGTGTTTTGTGGCTGCTCGGTACTCATGCGTTCTGTTCGCTCTCCGTCCCGGAAATGTACACATTATCCGGCGAAATTGAAATGTTTATTCCCCACGCACTTTGAAATCCTTGCCTGATCGCGTCACATACTTCATCGCGGTGGACCGGACGGCCGAGAATTTCATTCAGTGTCGTTGTGTGTGTGCGCATGTCGTGACGCAGTTGTTCACGTACGTCGTCGTCGACGTCGAGAAGGTCTGCGAGTCCCAGATGTGCCTCACCGATGAGGATGGAGCCATGCTGCAAGACTGCACTGCCGATACGACGCTGTGCGCTGCCGACAAGCTTTTTTCTGCCGAATTCAATCTCATAGCGTGCGGAGCTGGAGAAGCACGGGATGCTGCCGGCTTCCTTGTAGAGTTTCTGAAAATTCGGTTGTGTTCTGGCGATCTCGATTTCCGGGACGAGCAGGCGCAACCCCGCGGTCAACGCTTCGCTGATGTATCGGTATACTTCCATGATGCCACGGCCCTCCGAAGGCATCACCACACAATACGTCAACTCGTCGGCATGCAGGATTGCCCGCCCACCGGTCGGACGACGCACAATATCGTATCCCGCTGCATCCGCGCGTGTGCTATCTATCTCTTCGATGTTCTGAAATCGACCGAGCGAAATACACCAGGGCGTCCAGTTGTAAACACGGAGCATGGGAGCCGCCCGGCCGGCGTCCACTTCCACGGCGCGTTGCAGATCGAAGTCCATGTTGAACTGACCGTCACGCTCACCGGTATCAATGAATTCGAAATGTTGTTTCATACTGCTCCTTCAGAGAAGGCTGGAGAAGAGCATCGAACTCTCTACGCTGTTTTATGCCGGCGTGTTGCTTCTCTGCGGTGGGATCTACACACCTTCCTCACGCAATACGAGGGTCGTCAGCATCCGTCCGGAAGTGTCGCCGTCACGTCGATAGCTATGAAAGATATGGTGATCGTGTATTGTGCAGTTATTGGACACATCAATATGTTCCGCAGTCAACCCAGCTTCAAGAAGCTGCGCGCGATTAACCCCTTGCAGGTCCAGAAAAGTTTTTCCTTCGTTGTTTTTCTGTATCCAGCGTTCCGGGAACAGTACGGCAACTTCGTCGCCCACCTCATAGCAGCAGACAGCGGCGGCAGCACCGATGAAGGCAATGAGTGTTTCCGGATCAGCGTCGTATTCAGTCAGCAGACGTTCTGCTGCCTTGCGTGTGATGCGTTCAGCGCTTCCGCGCCATCCGGCGTGCACAGCTGCGATGACGCCGGCTGTCGGAGAATAGAGCATGACAGGGACGCAATCCGCTGTCCGGACAGTAAGGCCGACCCCAGGTTGTCGCGTAATCAGTGCATCGGTGTCATCCGCTATGCCTGCTTCGGATATTTCGCGAATGGTATCGCCGTGCACCTGCTTCATAAAGGCGAGATCTTCCGCTTCAAGCTGCACTGTTGCGGCGAAGCGGGCGATATTCCCGGTAACGCGCAAGTCATCATCGCCGAGGCCATATCCGAGATTGAAGCCGAACGGTGCATCGGAATGTTCGCCCTGTCGCGTGCTCTGCGCCAGCCTGACATGCGGATACTGGGCAAAGAGTGTGCTGCGAATGAGAGGAAGGACTGGAGTTGCCATTGTATCGTCCTCAGATTTGCGAGAGTGCCTCGTCAAGGTCGCGGATGATGTCATCAGGATGCTCGATTCCTATGGACAGACGGACACCGCCCGGATCCATTCCACGTTTGACCTGTTCATCAGCCGGAATGGATGAATGCGTCATCGAACCGGGATGTTCGATCAGCGTGCGTGTATGTCCAAGGCTGACCGCCAGTGTAATCGTGTATGCATTGTCGGCGCAATAATTGATCAGCGCCTCACCCTTGTCCCGACTCTCCTGGGGAGAATCGCTTTTCAGTGTGAAATACATAAGCGTCCCGGGAGCGAATTCCCCGTCATAATTACGCATCTGTTTCTTGGCCAGCTCATACTGCGGGAAGCTGGGCAGGCCGGGATAACTGACGCTGCGCACTTTCGGATGTCGCTCGAGATGCTCGGCAATGCGCATCGATGTCTCGATCTGCCGCTGCACCCGCAGTGACAGTGTAGGAAGACCGTACACAAGCACCGGCCAGGCGGCTTTCGGTGAAAGGACGCCGCCGAAATCCTTGCGATAGAGCAGGAGCAAGTCGCGATATCTCTCCGGTCCGATCACCACACCACCCATATCGGTACCGAAACCCCCGATGCCCTTGGTCAGAGAATGCACGACGATGTCCGCACCCAGTTCCAGTGGCCGCTGACAGTAGGGTGTCGCGAATGTGTTGTCGACGACGATGCTGATCTGTTCGTCTTCAGGACGCATCCCGTTGATTTTTCTGACGATTTCGGCTATCCCTTCGATATCAAGCAGCGTGAGTGTGGGATTGACAGGAGTTTCGAAATAGATGACACGTGTCTTTTCGGTGATGGCATTCACAAGCATATCGAGATCATGAAGGTTCAGCAGTTGCACGCTGATATTGTAACGGGGATACCAGTTTGTCAACAGGGAATACGTGCAGCCATACATCGTCCGATGTGCGATGATATCATCGCCGGATTTCGTCAGAATGCCGAAGACAGCCGAGATAGCCGCCATGCCGCAGCTGTAGGTCACCGCGCATTCCCCGGATTCGGCGAAAGCCAGGTTTTCCTCGAGAATATCCTTGTTCGGTTCACCGAGACGATCATAAATCAGAATAGGTTGTTTGCGTTTGGTCTCATTCGAGGTGTTCGCGAATTCGATGAACCCTTGCGCCCCGCGCTCGGCGGAATCAAGCCGATAGGTCGCCGATGCAGTGATCGGCGGTACAACGTGATGGTCGTAATCCCATTTTGTGGAATGCGCCAATCCATAGATCATCTGTGTTTCTTTCGAATACTTCTTGTTCTTCTCATCGTTCGCCATGGGACACTCCAAATTCATAGGTTCTGGATTTAATTTTTTCTCACTGTATCGCCGGGGATTCCGTCAATCGCCTCCTATTGGGTAAAATACCTATTGCATGGCTCGATGGCAAGGTGGATTCGGAGCGGAACACTGTGCTGGAACAATATGTCACGCCGCCGTGGGGGCAGGCTTCCGGAAGCCACAGCAATCTCAGCGCATAACGATCTCAACGCACAAGGATCTCGGGGAATGTTCTCAAACAATTCTGCGGTGGACCCGATCACGTTTTCCCGAAGGCGTATGCTTCGCAGTGGTCTCTCCCTATTGCAACAGATCCGCGAGCGCCTTCGTCAGGGCAGGATATTTGAATGCATAGCCGCTCTCGAGCGTACGCACCGGATGTGCGCGTTGTCCGCCGAGCAGGGTTTCACCGAATTCACCCAAGGCAAGCTTGATGACAAAGCCGGGGACGGAAAAGCGGGCGGGACGCTGCAGGGTCTCACCCAGTGCTATGGCAAAATCACGATTACGCAGCAGATCGGGACTGACCGCGTTGAGTATTCCGCTGACGTCGCTGTTGTCGAGCGCATGCAGATAGATACCGACCACATCATCGATATGCACCCAAGGAAACCACTGCTCACCGTTCCCGACGGGACCACCGGCAAACATTTTGAATGGAGTGACAAGTTTTTCCAGTGCGCCACCCTCTTCCGCCAGCACGATTCCCTGACGTGAAATCATGACGCGGACACCATGTTCCGTGGCCCGATGTGCTTCGTTCTCCCAGTCGACGCAGGTTTGTGCGAGAAAATCATCTCCCGGTGGAGAGTCTTCATCGACCTCTGTATCTCCGGTATCACCGTAATACCCGACCCCGGATGCGGAGATCAGCAATGCCGGCTTCTCCGACGCTGCGCCGATGGCCTCGACAATCTCTCCAGTCCCCTGCACACGGCTGTCATAGATACGTTTTTTGTATTCATCTGTCCAGCGCCCCCCAGCGATAGGCTCGCCAGCAAGGTGAATGACGGCATCGGCACCTTCCATGGCACTTGACCATTCACCCTTGACTCCGGGTGCCCAGAGCAGAACGCGCTCGGCATCGGAAAATGTTTTTTTGGTTTTGTCAGGATTCCGTGTCAGTACGGTCACGCGGTCACCACGTTTACGGAGTGCGTGATAGATGCGTGTGCCGATCAGCCCGGTCGCCCCGGTCATTATGATATGTTTGGACATGTCAAGAAAGGTTTGTGATACCAACAAATGTCTCATATAAACTTACGGAGAAATCCGATATCAGACACGGTACATCCGGTGAGCTCGCACGACTGTGCCCGGGAGTCCCCGCCATTCAAATTTCACCGTGCTACGAGTGAAGCCGGCAAATTGCACCGGATTGCGATCACATTCCCGCTTCTGTCATTGCACCATGCTTCGGCAATTGCTACATTAGCGTATCCGCTTTATTCACAACAGGCATTCAACCGCCATGATCGACAAAATTCAAGACTTGTTGGGCGACGAAGCAGATTCGCTGCTCAATCATACGTGTACAGGTATTTCCAGGGATATGCTGCATCTTCCGGGGCCGGATTTCGTGGACCGCGTGTGGAAAGACAGTGATCGCAGTCCGCGCGTGCTCGTGAACATGCAGCGTATTTACAACACAGGCCGACTCGCGGGAACAGGGTATATGTCCATCCTGCCCGTTGATCAGGGTATCGAGCACAGCGCCGGCGCCTCATTCGCGCCGAATCCTGTGTATTTCGATCCGGAGAATATCGTAAAACTTGCGATTGAAGGAGGCTGCAACGCAGTCGCTTCGACGCTCGGTGTCCTGGGCTCGGTGTCCCGCCGCTACGCACACCGCATTCCCTTTATTGTCAAACTCAACCACAATGAATTGCTCACCTACCCGAATAAATATGATCAGGTGTTGTTCGGAAGTGTGGATCAGGCCTACGATATGGGCGCCGCCGCCGTCGGTGCAACGATTTATTTCGGGTCGGAGGAATCCACGCGGCAGATCGTGGAGATCTCCGAGGCGTTCGAATATGCGCATGAACTGGGAATGGTGACGATTCTCTGGTGCTATCTTCGCAACAGCGAGTTCAAACAGGACAAGGATTATCACACGGCGGCAGATCTTACCGGACAGGCCAATCATCTCGGTGTCACCATCGAAGCGGACATCATCAAACAGAAACTGCCGACCAACAACGGTGGTTACAATGCGATCAAGTTCGGCAAAACCCACAGACTCGTCTACGACTCTCTGACCACGGATCATCCGATCGATCTTACGCGTTACCAGGTGCTGAATTGCTATATGGGACGCGCGGGCCTTATCAACAGCGGCGGTGCGTCATCCGGGTCCGGGGACTTCGCAGAAGCCGCCGCCACCGCTATCATCAACAAACGTGCTGGTGGCCAGGGTCTCATTTCCGGCCGGAAGGCTTTCCAGCGTCCGATGGCCGAGGGCGCCGATCTGCTCAACCTCATCCAGGATGTCTATCTGTCCGACGAGGTGACGATAGCATAACAGCGCGCAGTTTCGAAAAGAGCGCACGACACACGCGCATCACGACTGCTGTAACGACAAGCGACGACACGGGAACACGATTTCATACCGACGGTATTCGACCGTCGCACACTCGTATTCATGTGTCGTCGCTTGCCTCATGTGTCGGAAGTGTTGACTGCGGGAAACTACCAACAGTATGCTGTCATCCTTTTACAGGCCGGGGATGTTATGCGCCGGGGATGGGACGACCCATGCTCTGATAGATATCCTCGATCTGGGTGATTTCATCCATCACTTTCTGATTCTCCGGATCAAGTTCCAATGCATGGCGGTATTCGATCAACGCGCGATGGTAGCGCCCCTGACGTGGGGTCACGGCGGTATCATACTGCATATAATCTCCAAACGCGATGTATGCATCGGTCAGCTCCTGACGTGTTTGCTCGCCCGGGTCCTCTTCATACGCGGCGTGTGCCGTTTCGACTGCTTCGACGTATTGCTGAATCTGTTCGTCAATTTCAATAAGCGCTTCGTTGGAAATGTCGCGTTCGGGTGTTTCCGTCATTTCACTCTGATAACCTTCGGCTGCGGTCTCATCGGCTTCCTGTTTCTGGCCACAGGCGGATAGGAG